>DATKTF010000027.1:0-5641 GCA_035531255.1 Cellulomonadaceae bacterium | reverse complement strand
CCGACAGCTCGCGCAGTGGGGCCCACGGGTCGTCAACGTGGCCATCAACGTCTCCGACCGCGAGTTCTGGCACCGGGACCTGCTGCCCCACGTCCTCGAGGTCCTCGCCCGCCACCGCCTCGCCCCCGACCGGCTGACCCTGGAGATCACCGAGAGCGTGCTGATGCGTCGCCCCGAGGTCGCGCTGCACATGATGCACCAGCTGCACGACGCCGGGCTGCGTCTGCACATCGACGACTTCGGTACCGGGTACTCCTCCCTGGAGACGTTGCACCGCTTCCCGGTCGACGCCTTCAAGATCGACCGGTCGTTCCTGCGCAGCCTCGCCAGCGGGGACCACACCACCGAGCTCATCACCGCCCTCGTCGGCCTGGGCAAGTCCCTGGGCCTGGCCGTCGTCGCCGAAGGCGTCGAGACCGGTGACCAGCTCGCCTTCCTGCAGAGCATCGGCTGCGCAACCGGCCAGGGCTACCTGTTCATGCCGGCTGTGACCCACGCACAGGCCCGCGACCTCCTCGACCGCGACCTCGCCGACCAGCCCGACGAGACGGGACCCGGCGCCTCAGAGTCGTGAACGACGCCGGTCACGCACCGGCTGGTGCGTGACGCCGAGAAGTGATATCTCTTAACTATCAGTATTCCGGTGAGGGAGCGCACCATGAGCACGAACGAGTCACCGATCGTCGCCGAGCCCGTCGGGCTCCACAGAACCCGGCTGGACATCACCCAGCGCCCGGCCGCCGCGATCTCCGGCTGGCTGGGGGTGATCGTCCTCGCCGGGAGCCTGTGGTGGTTCGTGGTCGGGGCTCAGGACAACAGCGAGCTGGTGTGGGTGCCCGGGCTGGTCTTCGTGCTCACCATCACGTCGCTGGTCATCGTGACGCCCGGGCAGACCTCGGTGATCCAGTTCTTCGGCAGCTACATCGGCACCGTCCAGCGGCCCGGCTTCTGGTGGGTCCTGCCGCTCGCCCGGCGCCGCCAGCTCAGCGTCCGGGTCCGCAACTTCGAGACAGGGCACCTGAAGGTCAACGACGCCGACGGCAGCCCGGTGGAGATCGCCGCGATCGTGGTCTGGCAGATCGCCGACACCGCCAAGGCGACCTACGCGGTCGAGAGCTACCTCGACTTCGTCACGGTGCAGGCCGAGTCCGCGCTACGCCACGTCGCGACCACCCACCCCTACGACGACAGCACCGAGGCGGGCACGTCGCTGCGCG
Organism: Cellulomonadaceae bacterium; assembly: GCA_035531255.1. GTDB lineage: Bacteria > Actinomycetota > Actinomycetes > Actinomycetales > Cellulomonadaceae > JAJDFX01. The sequence continues at coordinate 4,424 of DATKTF010000027.1, read as the reverse complement.
GATCCACCGACATCGTCGCGGCCGAGCTGGCCACGGAGGTCGCGACGCGCGTCTCGATCGCCGGCGTCGAGATCGTGGAGGTCCGGATCTCCCACCTCGCCTACGCCCCCGAGATCGCCCAGGCGATGCTGCGCCGCCAGCAGGCCAGCGCCGTCGTCGCGGCCCGCTCGCGGATCGTCGAGGGGGCCGTCGGCATGGTCGAGATGGCGCTCAACCGGCTGACCGAGAACGGCGTCGTCACGCTCGACGAGGAGCGGAAGGCCGCCATGGTCAGCAACCTGATGGTCGTGCTGTGCGGGGAGCAGCCGGCGTCGCCCGTCGTGAACGCCGGCTCGCTGTACACGTGAGCGAGCTGGACACGTGAGCGAGCCGCACACATGAGCGAGCGCCGGCAGGTCCTGCTCCGCCTCGATCCGGCGGTCCACGACGCCCTGACCCGCTGGGCCACCGACGAGTTCCGGAGCGTCAACGCCCAGGTGGAGATGCTGCTGCGACGGGCCCTGGCCGACGCAGGACGCATGCCGGCCCACGCTGCGCCGATACCCCGACGCGGCCGGCCCCGGACCGGCGACCAGGCGCCACCGCCGGCGGGCGGACGCACGGACGCCGGTCCCGACGTGTAGCCACCACGGAGGCCGCGTCCGTCCGTGGAGCGGCCACCTCGCGGGGCGAAGGTCAGTACCGGATGCTCACGTACCACGCGATGCCGACCATGGCGATCACCGTCGCGAACCACCACCACGGGAACGGCTCGGCCGGCTCCGGCTCGCGGATCTCCTCCGGCACGGGGGCGGGCTCGGGCAGCGGCACGGGCTCCGGCTCGGGCGGCGGGGGCGGGTTCATGTCGGCTCCGCACCGGACGCACACGACCGCCGACGGCACGTTGAGCTCCCGGCATGCCGGGCACGGCACCGTCGCGATCAGCGACGCACCGGACGCGCCCGGCGACCTCCAGCGCGCGTCGTCGACGCCGTCCTGCGCCGCACCCTTCCGGTCCTGCGGGCGCGCCCAGAACATCGGGTAGTCGCAGATCGGGCAGAAGTCACCGGCGTCGCGGCGGGCCAACGAGACCGTGGACGGTGCGCCGCACTCGGGACAGACGATCGTGACCTCGGCCGGCGCCTCGGGCATGCCGGCCGGTGGGAGCACCGAGCCCGGCCGGGAGCCGGCGCCGTGGGGCAGGACGCTCTCGCGGACCACGCCCACCTCGCGGGTCGTCGAGATGTCCTCGGGCGGCGCGGAGCTGCGCGGCGCGGCGGCGCCCGAAGGCACGGTGTCCCAGGGCACTGCGGTCTCGTGCGGCACTGCGGTCTCGTGCGGCACTGCGGTCTCCAGGGGTGCGGCGGGGACGGGCGGGGTGACGGGCGACGGGTCAGCCACGACGAATCCTCTCGCCGTCACCGGGCTGCGGCCAGATCTGGCGCTCGTCGACCCACAGCTCGGCCCGCACGTGCGCCGGGACGTAGTCCGCGATCAGCGCGACGAAGTCGGCGTCCGGCAGTCCGCCCGTGGAGGCGACCCGCATGACGACCCAGGCGTGATCGGCCGGGGCCTCGCCCTCACGCCACACGCCGCCCCCGTCGTCGACCCGGGCCGGTCCACCGCTGAAGAGCTCGAGGAACCCCTGCAGGGCGCCCGGTGTCCCACGGCGTCGGAGCGTGCGTGCGGCCGTCGTGACCAGCCGTCGCTGGGTCCCGTCGGGAAGGCCGGGATCGATGCCGTCGAGCCCGATCCAGTCCGCCATCCACCGCACCATCGCCAGCGGTGCGACGGTCGGGTCGGCCAGGTGCGGGAGGTTCTCGCCGTGGGCGAGCAGCGTGTCTGCCTCCTCCTGGAAGATCGACACGAACCGCGTGAAGAAGTCGTCGCTCACCATCCCGACGGGCAGCTGGTTGAGCATCCACGGGGTGCGGCTCATGACGACCCCCACCGACCGCTGGCTGCGCCGGACGCGCGCCGCCGGGCACCGCGACCCCGGCTCATCGGACGACCACCCGGTGCTCGGCCGACAGGAACAACGTGTGCGGCTCGGGGTGCAGGACGTCGCGACCGCTGCCGAGGCGGCGACCCGTGCGCAGGTCGTACTCGAAGAGCTGGACCTCCTCGACGCGCTCGACCCCCTCGACGACCTCGAGGAGCTGGGCGACCTCGGCTGCGGTGAGGTCGGTGTCGAACGGCCAGCCCGTGCCCGTCGGCCCTCCGGTGACCGGGTTGACGTAGCGGTCGACGACGTCCAGCACCCGCTGCCGGACGAGCGCGACCGGGCGACCTGGCAGCGCCCTGACCAGGGCGGCGACGCTCACCCCCTGGTAGAACGGCGTGCCGACCTCGACCGCGACGCCGACGCACCGGCGCTCCTCGAGGACCTCGCAGATCGACCGCAGGAGGGGCTCGGACAGCGCGAAGTCGTCGATCTTGTGGATCCGGGGGTCCGTCCGCACCTGGGGGACGACGAGCACCCGGACCGCGCCGTTGTGCGTCTCGGTGCCCACCAGGCAGCGCGCCCGGGCGACCTCGACCGAGGTCTCGCGCGTGAGCCGCTCGAAGTCCCCGGCCGTGACCGCACGCTCACCCGTGCGGAGCGACAGCGGCCCGCGGACCTTGGCCTCCTCGACGGTCTCCGCGTCGACCCCGCCCGCGGCAGGCGCGAGGTTCTCGACGCTCGAGACGAACGGCAGGGTCGAGCGCAGGCTCGTCAGGGTCCGCGCACCGACGTTCCCGGCCGCCCCCCCGCCGTGGCGGTAGCCGCTGACCTGGATCATCGCTCCGTCCGGAGGGATGGCTCCGTGCTGGCGGACCGTGCCGTCGGGGTACCGCACCCGGGGCCCGAACCGGACGACCCCCGTCGCCGACTCCCACACCACGTGACGGTCGTCCGGCCCGGACGCGGAGAAGTCCGCGACCTCGGTCCAGTCCGTCGGCCCCCCGGTCGCGATGACGCGGACGACCTCGCCCTCGCGGCGTGCCGCGACCGGCACCGACCCGACCCGGAACTGCTGGGCGGGGACCCCGACCGACCGTCCGAGGCTCTCGGTCCCGACCGTGGTGGCGTGCTCGGCAGCGATCGAGAGCCCGATGACGTCCGCCCGTACGGTGCCGATCTTGGGGGACGCCTGGTACGGCGGCTGGCCCGGCGCCGGGTTGACCAGGCGCACGCGCAGCCAGTACGCGACGGTCCCGGCGAGCATGAGGGAGGCGTGCGCCTGGGGGATCAGCAGGACGACCTCGCCGTTCCGGTTGAGGCCGCCGGTGCTGTCGCGCTGCACCCGGACGGGGGTCCACGCCTCGCCCGTCCAGACCTCCCATGCCAGCGGCGGGTTCGCCGGGTCGACCCCGATCCCCTGGGCCGTCGCCTCGACCGTGAGCCGCAGCGCGGCCCCGGCGAGAGACTCGGCGAAGCCGAACAGCGTCGCGTCGCCCACCTGCACCGGCGTCGAGATGAAGCACGTGAGAGCGCTGCCCGGGTAGGTGAGGTCCTCCCACCCGTCGACCGTCTGCTCGTCGCGCAGCCGTGTCGAGTGCGCCGCATGCAGCCGCGGCGGGGCGATCACCGCGTCGTGCTCGGTCGAGAAGATCACGGCGTCGGTCGCGCTCGTCGAGGTCGTGATCTCCGTGCCGGCCGGGATGATCAACGGCCGGTCGGCCGGCGCGGACAGCCAGAACGTCACGTCCGTCCGGGCGACCGACGGCGGGAACGGCTCGATCCCGGCGAGGTTGAGGAAGTGCACGTACAGCCGCTCGGGCACCTGGTTCACGCGGAACAGCACCATCTCGCTCATCCATGCGAAGAGCTCGATCAGCGCGACCCCGGGGTCGGACACGTTGTGGTTCGTCCACTCGGGCGTGAACCGGGGGATCAGGCGCTTGGTCTCGTCGACGATGTCCTGGAAGGACCGGTCGTCGAGGTTCGGGGGAGGGATCGGCATCAGGTGTCCTCACGCGGGATCACGTAGAAGGGGTAGACGAGGTTGCGGCGGTCGTTCGTGGACTTGACCCGGTAGCGGATGAGGACGCGGACGAGCCCGCCGTCATCGTCGTCCTGCACGGGCTCGACGTCCTCGACCTCGATGCGCGGTTCCCACTGGGCGAGCGCGTCGCGGACCGCCTCGGCGATCAGACCGAGCAGGTTCGGGGTGACGGGTTCGAACATCAGGTCCCAGATCCGGCAGCCGAACTGCGGCCGCATGACGCGTTCGCCGGGTGCCGTCAGCAGCACGACCCGGATCGACCGGTCGAGGTCCTCGGCTCCCTGGGTCAGGCGGATCGCCCCGCGGTGGTCGACCTCGAGCGGCCAGCTGAAGCCGCGCCCGATGAAGGACGCGTCCTGTCCTGCGGTGCCGGCCAAGGGGTTCGGGCTGGAGGTGTCCATCAGTTGATCTGCACCATCGCTCCCTTGACGGCCGTGACACCGCTGGCCTGGAGGG
>DATKTF010000026.1:0-3833 GCA_035531255.1 Cellulomonadaceae bacterium | reverse complement strand
CCACCGGTGAGACCTGGGCCAAGGACAAGGGCCTCGATGCGGTCACCTTCGAGGACCTCGGTCTTCAGGTGAAGGCGCTCGAGACCGGTCAGGTGGATGCCGTCGTCAACGACATCGCCGTTCTCGGTCCGTTCGTCAAGCAGGGCTACCTGGTGAGCGCCAACTTCTCGACGGGCGAGCAGTACGGCCTCGGCGTCAAGAAGGGGAACACCGCTCTGCTCGCCGCCGTCAACAAGACCCTGACGCGCATCCACGCGGACGGCACCTACACCGCGATCTACACGAAGAACATCGGCACCGCACCCACGGCCGGCTGACATGACTGCCACCTCGACCGGCGCCCCGCCCTCCGGGGCGCCGGCGCGCACCCGGATGAGCCCGCGTCGCCGCGCGCGACTGTCCCGCGGGATCCAGTACGCGATCCTGCTGCTGGCCCTGCTCGCGCTGGTCCTCGCGACCGACTGGTCGCGCGTCGGGACGTCGTTCTTCAACGCCGGGGCGGCGAGCGACATGCTCCCGGCCTTCCCGCGCGCGGTAGGGAACACGCTCACCTACACGCTCGCGGCCTTCGCCGTCGGTCTCAGCCTCGGCACCGTTCTCGCTCTCATGAAGCTCTCGTCGGTGCGCCCCTACCGGTGGCTCGCGACCATCTACATCGAGTTCTTCCGTGGAGTCCCCGCCCTGCTCGTCGTGATCTCGTTCGGCTTCGCCGTGCCGGTCGCACTCGGCCGGACGATCGACTCCTTCATCCTCAAGGCCGCCCTCGCCCTGGGCATGGTCTCGGCGGCGTACATCGCGGAGACGCTCCGCGCCGGCATCCAGGCAGTCCCGCGCGGCCAGGTCGAGGCCGCCCGGTCGCTCGGCATGTCCCAGGCCCGGACGCTCGCCACCGTCGTGATCCCGCAGGCTTTCCGGATCGTGCTGCCCCCGATGACGAACGAGTTCATCCTGCTCACCAAGGACACCTCGCTCATCTTCCTGCTCGGCCTGACCGCCGCGCAGTTCGACCTCACCTACATCGGGAGGGACGCGCTCAACTCCGCGCACGGCGGCCTGACCGGGTTGTTCGTCGCCGGCGGTGGGTACCTCCTCATCACGATCCCGCTCGGCCTGCTGGCCCGCTGGCTCGAGAACCGCACCGGAAAGGCGCGCCGCTCATGAGCACCCCCGTCGTCGAGATCACCGGCCTGCACAAGTCGTTCGGTGCGCACGAGGTGCTCAAGGGGATCGACCTCGAGATCGACGCCGGTGACGTCGTCTGCGTCATCGGTCCGTCCGGTTCCGGGAAGTCCACGCTGCTCCGGTGCGTGAACCTGCTCGAGCAGCCCACCGCCGGCACGATCACGGTGCTCGGCACCGAGGTCACCGACCCCGACGTCGACATCGACCGGGTCCGCACCCGCGTCGGGATGGTCTTCCAGCAGTTCAACCTGTTCCCCCACCTCGACGTGCTCGCCAACTGCACCGTCGCGCAGCGCAAGGTGCTGCACCGCTCGGCGGACGAGGCGTCGTCGATCGCGATGGCGAACCTCGATCGGGTCGGTCTCGCGGACCGCGCCCACTCGCACCCGACCGAGTTGTCCGGGGGGCAGCAGCAACGCGTCGCGATCGCCCGGTCCCTGTCGATGGACCCGCAGCTCATGCTCTTCGACGAGCCGACGTCGGCCCTGGACCCCGAGCTCGTCGGCGACGTGCTCACCGTGATGCGTGAGCTCGCGGACTCCGGCATGACGATGCTCGTGGTCACCCATGAGATGGCGTTCGCACGCGAGGTCGCCGACCGGGTGGTCTTCATGGATGACGGCGCCGTCGTCGAGCAGGGCACCCCGGACGTCGTGATCGGGGCACCGACGCACCCGCGCACGCGCGACTTCCTGCAGCGGGTCCTGGACCCGACCCATCGGCACCCGACAGCAGACTGAGCGGTTCACCCGAGGCGGCAACCGCACAGGCCCGACACAGCGACTAGTCTCGGTGGGCCTCCCGTCCGGGGCCGGCGAACCGACCTGGAGACGTCGTGGACCATCCCAGCACCCCTGCCGTCGCGGGCCCCTCGACAGGCTCCGGCTCGAACCGACGCGAGGCGAGCACACCCGGGCTCGTCGAGGTCGACCCGGCCCTGTCGATCCCGGCGATGCTCGCCGCTCGCGTGGCACGTGCCCCCGAGGGCACGCTCATCGAGCGCAAGACCGGCCTCGGCGGGAGCTGGACCCCGGTGTCCGCGCGCGCCTTCGCCGCGGAGGTCAGGTCGGTGGCCAAGGGCCTCGTCAGTCACGGGATCGCGCCCGGGGACCGGGTCGCTCTGATGTCACGCACGCGGTACGAGTGGACCGTCCTCGACTTCGCGATCTGGGAGGCGGGCGCGGTTCCCGTGCCCGTGTACGAGACGAGCTCGGCGGACCAGGTGCAGTGGATCCTGTCGGACTCCGACGTCCGTCTCGCGATCGTCGAGACGGCGGCGCATGCCTCGCTCGTCGCGAGCACGCGCGCTGCGCTCCCGAGGCTCGGGGCAATTCTCGTCATCGACGACGGCGCCCTGACCGACCTCGTCGCCGCCGGTGCGGCGCTCGACGACGCCGAGATCGCCCGGCGCGCAAGCCTTGCCGGCTGGGACGACCTCGCGACGATCATCTACACGTCCGGCACCACCGGGCGACCCAAGGGCGTCGAGCTGACCCACGGGAACTTCTGCGCCCTCACCCTCAACGGCGTCCACGGGTTGGGAGCCGTGTGCGCCCAGCCGCACTCACGCACCCTGCTCTTCATGCCGCTGGCCCACGTGTTCGCGCGCTTCATCGAGGTGCTCTGCATCCCGTCCGGCGCCGTGCTCGGCCACACGCCGGACACCCGCAACCTGCTGGCCGACCTCGGCAGCTTCCACCCGACCTTCATCCTCTCCGTGCCGCGCGTCTTCGAGAAGGTCTACAACTCCTCCGAGCAGAAGGCCGGCCACGGCGTCAAGCTCCGACTCTTCCGCTGGGCCGCGAAGGTCTCGATCACCTACTCACGCGCGCTCGAGAGCCCCTCGGGCCCCGGAGCCGTGATCAGGGCACAGCACACGATCGCGGGTGCGCTCGTCTACGGAAAGCTTCGCGAGGCCCTCGGTGGGCGCGCCGAGTACGCCGTCTCGGGCGGCGCGCCGCTCGGAGAGCGCCTGGGCCACTTCTACCGCGGGATCGGGCTCCGGGTGCTCGAGGGGTACGGGCTCACCGAGACGACGTCGGCCACGACCGTCAACATGCCGGAGATGACCAAGATCGGCACCGTCGGACCGCCGTTCCCCGGCGCCTCGGTCCGGATCGCTGACGACGGTGAGATCGAGGTCTGCGGTCCCCACGTCTTCCGTGGCTACCACGACAACCCCGAGGCCACCGCCGAGGTCCTGACCGACGGCTGGTTCCGCACCGGTGACATCGGCACGCTCGACGCCGACGGCTACCTGAGGATCACCGGCCGCAAGAAGGAGATCATCGTCACGGCGGGCGGGAAGAACGTCGCGCCCGCGCTTCTCGAGGACCGCCTCCGCGGACACCCCCTGGTGAGCCAGGTCGTCGTCGTCGGCGACCAACGGCCCTTCATCGGCGCGCTCGTGACCCTCGATGCCGAGATGCTGCCCGGCTGGCTCGCGAACCACGGCATTCCCGCCATGTCGGTCGAGGCCGCCGCCGACGACCGCGCGGTCCTCGCCGCCCTCGACCGCGCCGTCGCGCGTGCCAACGAGGCCGTCTCCCGGGCCGAGTCCATCCGCAAGGTGCGCGTCCTCACGGCCGACTTCAGCGAGGAGAACGGGTACCTCACCCCGTCGCTCAAGGTCAAGCGCGCCCTGGTCCTGC
>DATKTF010000025.1:0-4561 GCA_035531255.1 Cellulomonadaceae bacterium | reverse complement strand
CGGGGCGATCATGGGCCAGTTCCTCACCGAGGCGACGTTGTTGTCGTTGATCGGCGGGGTGCTCGGGGTCGCGGGAGCGGTGATCGGCTCGCAGTTCTCGATCATGGGCGTCAAGCCCTCGATCGTGACGTCCTCGATCGTCCTGGCCCTGGGCGTGTCCATGGCCATCGGGATCTTCTTCGGCGGCTACCCCGCCGCCCGCGCCGCCGCCATGAGACCCGTCGACGCCCTCCGACACGACTGACCCCGCTTCCGTCCGACCAGCTCCACACGACTCTGGACGACCCGCCGCTCCGCCGGAGCATGCGGTCGCCCGCGCTCGACCCAGAGGAAAGGAACGACCATGACCAGCTCGATCCCCGCCCCCGAGAGCTCACCGGACGACCTGCTCGCGCAGCGTCCCAGCGGGATCCAGGCCACACCTGCCCCGTCCGGACCCGGCGCGGCCCCTCGGACCAAGCCGGGCCTGACGCTCGTGCTCGGCGGCGTCGTCGTCGCAGCGCTGCTCTTCGCGGGCGGACTCGTCGTGGGCCACGCGACGAGCGCCTCGGCGGCCACGACGACCGGGCGAGGAGGCGCGGGCCTCGCAGCCGGCCGGTTCGCCGGCGGCGCGGCACGCGCGGGCGCCACCGGCGCCCAGGGCGGGTTCGGCGGCGGAGGGTTCACCTCCGGTGACATCACCTCGATCAGCGGGACGACCGTGACGATCAAGGCCACCAACGGCACGACGACGACCGTCACGACCACGCCGAGCACGACGGTCTCGAAGACCGTCACCACGGATCTCTCCGGGCTCAAGGTCGGCGATCGTGTCACGGTGATCGGCCAGAAGGATGCGAACGGGAACGTCGCCGCTCAGGCGATCACGCAGGGCACCGGTGCCTTCGGTGCGCGCGGCGGACCGGTCCCGGCTCCGACGAACTGAGCGCAGCGTCCGGCGTCCTCCTTCCCCGTGCACAGGACGCATCGAGCCACCCGTGCTTTCCTGGGCGGGTGGTGCCCGCGCGGACGTCCGTCCGGTGTCGCGCCACGCACGACGGGAAGGATGTGCCATGTCCGACAACGACGAGACCGCACCGGTTCCGCGGTCCTCTGAGCCTCCGATGGCCGGGAGCACGCCACCGACCGCACCCGAGCACGGCGCGGCACCGTACGCAGGCGCTGCAGCGCAGTACGGTCCTGCACCGCTCAACGGACCTGCACCGCTCAACGGACCTGCACCCGTGACCGCGGCGCCCTCGCGCTCGAGCCGCCGGCCGTTCGCGATCGTCGCTGTCGTGATCGGCGGCGTCCTCCTCATCGGCACCGGCTTCGGGACCGGCTTCGTCGTCGGGCACCGGACGGCGCAGTGGGACGGCCGTGGCGGTCTCGTCTCGCGACTCGACCAGCGCGGTGGGATGCCGGGACCGGGGTACGCCCAGGGTCGCGGCGGCCAGGTTCGTCCCTTCGGTAGGCAGGGCGTGGTCCCGCGTCGCGTCGCGCCCGCCCCGGCCGTTCCGAGCCCGGCACCGAGCTCCTGACGGAGGAGCGCCTGGTCGGACGCCTCTTCGCACACCGGCGTCCGGCAGGACCCGGCCGGTCTGTCACGTCACGCACGACAGGGGCGGTGCGGGGCGAACCTCCCCGCACCGCCCCTGTCGTGCCGTCGATCAGGTCGTCGTTCCGGTGGACGACGTCGTGCCCGTGGCCGTCGTCGTGGGGGTGGCCGTCAGGTCGTAGAGCGTCGTCCCGTCCACCGTCTGTGCGGTGAAGCTCGCCTCGACCCATGCGCTGATCGCGCTCGAGCTCGACGACCCGCCCTGGGACTGGCCGAAGCTCCCGCCGGCGATGAAGTAGTGGATCTTCCCAGCCGCCACGTCGGCCTGGAACTCCGCCAGGGTGGGCGAGGGGTCGGATCCGTTGAACCCGCCGATCGGCATGACCGACTTCTCGGTCGCGAGCTGATAGCCGGCCGCGTTGTTCGCACCGACGGTGGCGGCGACCCAGGTGTACGAGTCGGCGTTCTCCAGCAGCATCGAGGTCAGTGTGCTGCTCGGCGACGAACCGTTGAGCAGTCCTCCCATGCCTCCCGCCGTCTGGCCACCACCCGGCAGCGCACCCGTGGTGCCGCCCGGTGCCTGGCCGCCGGGCATCGCACCGATGATGCCGCCCGGTGCCTGGCCGCCTGCAAAGCCACCACGCGGTCCGCCACCGAAGCCCCCGGTGCTGCCGGCGACCGTCGGACCCGCGGTGACGATCGACCCGGTGTGCGCGCTGCCGACCGTCTGCAGCGTGTAGGCGGTCGGTCCCGCGAGACCGGCGACGAGGGAGAGCGCAAGGCCCGTCCGGAGCACGGTCGGCCCGTACCAGCGCCCGATCACGAGGGTCGCCGCACCGGCGAACCCGACGACCAGCACCGCGTAGCGCAGCCACGGCAGCCAGTCGGCCGAGCGCGAGAGCAGGACGAACGCCCAGATCGATGTCAGCAGCGCCAGCCCCGCGGCGAGGGAGGGCGCCCAGGACGTGGCGCGGTGCTCCCAGAGCTGGGCGCCGCCGATGCCGATCAGCGCCGCGATCGCCGGAGCGAGCGCCACGGTGTAGTAGGCGTGGAAGATGCCGGCCATGAAGCTGAAGGTCAGGAGGGTGACGACGAGCCAGCTCCCCCACACGAGCAGGGCCGCACGCGGACCATCGGTGCGTGGGAACCGGCGCCGCAACCAGAGACCGGTACCGAGGAGCACGAGTGCCGCCGGGATCAGCCACGCGATCTGCCCACCGAACTCACCGTCGAAGAGCCTGGTCAGCCCCGTGCTCCCCCACTGCCCGCCCGCCGTGGCGCCACCGCCGACGGATCCGGTCTCGCTGCCGGTGAGCCGACCGAACCCGTTGTAGCCGAACGTGAGCTCGAGGAACGAGTTGGTCTGCGAGCCTCCGACGTACGGACGCATCGAGGCCGGGACGAGCTCGACGAGCGCGACCCACCATCCGGCTGCGAGGACCAGGGCCCCGACCGCGATGAACCCGTCGCGGATGCGGCGCCCGAGGGAGACCGGCGCGGCGACGAGGTAGGCCAGCGCGAATCCGGGGAGCACGAGGAACGCCTGGAGCTGCTTGGTGAGGAAGCCGAGCCCGACGAGCGCGCCGGCCAGCACCATCCAGCGGGTCCGCCCGTCCTCGACGGCCCGCATCGTCGCCCAGGCGGCCACCACCAGAAGCAGCACGAGGAGCGCGTCGGGGTTGTTGAAGCGGAACATCAGGGCCGCGACCGGGGTCAGCGCGAGGACCGCCCCGGCGAGCAGCGCCGCACCGGCCGTCGCGTGGCGTCGGACGCTCGCGTGCACGACGCCGACGGCCGCGACGCCCATCAGCGCCTGAGGGACGAGGATCGACCACGACGAGAGCCCGAAGACCCGCACGCTCAGCGCCATGATCCACAGGCTGGCCGGCGGTTTGTCGACGGTGATCGACCCGGCGGCGTCGGACGCGCCGTACAGGAACGCCGTCCAGCTCGACGACCCGGCCTGCACGGCGGCCGAGTAGAAGCTGTTCGCCCACCCCGACTCCGCGAGGTTCCACAGGTACAGGACCGCGGTCAGCGCCAGGAGGCCGACGAGTGCCGGTCGTTCCCACCGCGCGCGGGGAGGGCGGCCGGGCGTCGCGACGGCGGACGCCGTTCCGACGGTCGGGGCACCCGGCAGCCCGGGGAGGTCGTCCCCTGCGGCGCCGGGTGACGCGAGGTGGTCGACGAGGTGTGTGCTCATCGGACTGGTCCTTCCGTGGGGGCCCCGGTCGGGGCGAAGGTCGACGGGCGACGGGTCCGGAAGACCCAGCCGCGCATCAGGACGAATCTCAGGACGGTTGCGCCGAGGTTGGCGGCGACGACCACCGCGAGCTCGACGGCCTGGGGGGCGGTGGGCGCGGCGGTCTGCAGGAGCCACAGGGAGCCCGCGCTCAGCGCCCAGCCGAGGGCGAACACGACGAGCCCCTGGCCCTGGTGCCGGAGCGCGGCGGCCGGGCCGCGGATGCCGAACGTGAGGCGTCGGTTGGCCGCGGTGTTGGCCACCGCGGTCAGCAGCAGCGCGGTGACGTTCGCCCCCTGCGACCCGATCGGGCCACGCAGCCACACGAACAGCAGCGCGTAGGCGACAGTGGACAGCCCGCCGACGATCGCGAAGCGGACCAGCTGGTGCAGGAGCCCGGACCCCGGTTCGGGTCGTCGACCGTCGCCGATCAGCGGCAGGTGGTCGCGGATCTCGCTGAGCGGCAACCGGCCGGAGGTGAGCTCGCGGAGCAGCCGGACGACGCCCCGCAGGTCGGCCGTCGCCGTCGCGACGATGTCCACCCGCGAGTCCGGGTCGTCGACCCAGTCCACCGGGACCTCGTGGATCCGCAGGCCGGCGCGCTCGGCCAGGACGAGCAGCTCGGTGTCGAAGAACCAGCCGGTGTCCTCGACCAGAGGGAGCAGCTCGCGCGCGGCATCGGCGCGGATCGCCTTGAACCCGCACTGGGCGTCGGAGAAGCGCGCGGAGAGCGCCCCGCGCAGGATCAGGTTGTACGTCCGCGAGATGAGCTCGCGCTTGGG
>DATKTF010000024.1:0-2192 GCA_035531255.1 Cellulomonadaceae bacterium | reverse complement strand
CCAACCTGGTCGGTGGCACGGCGCTCGCCTCGGTCGTCTCGACGGTCTCCACGAAGATCCGCCCCCACGGGTACGTCTTCGGGGGACCGGATCGCGCCGGGGTATGGCAGACGCCGTGCCAGCTGACGTCGGTTGCGGCGTTCCCTGCGGGTTCGACGTCCTCGCAGATCTTCACCGCCCCGCGCCCGGTGATCGTCCCGCCGGGGCCCGTGACGGTGTGGACGGCGACGACCCCCGTGGGCTCTCTGCCGGGCTATGAGCACGTGGTGTTGCTGTGTTCGGCGCCGGACGGCACATCGGGTCAGGTGAGTACGTCTACGTCGCCGCTGCCCACGGCGTCGATCACGCAGATCTCGTCGAACACGCTCGTCCTGACGGTCACGAACCCGACGTCGACGACCTTGTATGCGGTGATCCCGACGTCGTGGGACGCCAGCCCGAACGTGTTCGCCGTCGCCGGGGGTTCCCCGGGTCTGCTGTTGTCCGGGTGGTCCACGCCGATCGACGCGGACATCCCGACGGTCCCGATCGCCTCGACCGACAGCGCGTCCGCGAGCTTGTACGGGCCGCGGACCTGGATGCTGCCGGACTCTGGCTGGCGTCAGGACAAGACCACCGCCCAGGCCCTGACTGATGCGCTGCTGCCCGACGTGTCGTTCCCGCGGCTGCTGCTCGAGAACGTCCAGACGCAGTGGGACCCGCGCTGGCAGCTCGGTGACGTGGTGACGGTGAGCGACGCGCTCGGTCGGATGCCCAACCAGCTCGCGCGGATCACGGCGCTCGATCCGACGCTGTCCCTGGACGTCGAGCGGTTCATGACGGTCAAGCTCGGCCTGCGCCTGATCCCCCCGACCCCAGTCACGGCCGCGGATTACGACGCGTGGTGGTCGGGGTCCACCGCGGCCCATCACGACGCCCAGTGGGCTGCCGCGCGCCCCGGCGGGGTCACCGTCGCCCAAGCCGACGCGCTGCCGTTGCGCGTCTCACCATGACAGGAGTCTGATGGCGACCACCACGAGCGGCTTGTGGTACCCGGACGGGACCACGCCGATGTCGATCATCCAGATGATCAAGTCCGCGCAGCAGTCCGTGGAGACCGTCGCAGGGATGCTCGCATGGACCGCGTACACCCCGGCGTGGACCGCGACGACGACGAACCCGGTCCTCGGCAACGGGGCTCTGACCGGGGCATACGCAAGGACCGGCAAGGTCGTTCACTACACGATCCTGCTCTCGCCGGGGTCGACGACGACGTTCGGGGCGGGGACGTACCTCTTCTCCCTGCCGATTCTTCGCAAGAACGCCGGGTGGGGAGCCTTCGGGTCGGTGTACGCCGTGGTCGCCGGCGCTGTCTACACGGGGGGCGCGGGTGGGCAGACCCCCACGACTGTGGCTGCGCTCATCGGGTCCGCGTTCATGTCCCCGACGTCGCCCGGGACGTTCACGTCCGGCAACCGGCTCTCGTTCGCCGGCACCTACGAGGCCGCATGAACCCCGAGGTGAGCAACGACGTCATAGCGACGCGCCTGGAGGCGTTGACCGCTGAGGTGGGGCATCTGCGTGAGGACCTGAACAAGCATTCGGAGACCTACGTGCGCCGCTCCGAGTGGGACCTACGCGCCGTAGCGGCCGACCGGGAGATTGTCCTGCTCCGTGCGGACATCGTCGCGGTCAAGAGCGCGGCTGAGCGTCGCGAGGATCTCGCGACGACGACGTCCGCACAGCGGCACGTCCCGTGGACGGCGATCGTCGCGGTTGTCGTGGCGATCGCCGCGGTCCTGTTCGACGTCATCCCCCGCATTCACTGACCGGAAGGGGTTCCCTCGTGCCTGACGTGGTCATCGCGGACGTCTCGGAGTTCCAGCAGGTCATCGACTGGGCTGCCTACGGCGCCTCGGTTCCCGGGGTGATCATCCGCGCGCACAACGGCACCCGCCCGGACCTGTACTGGGTCGCGAACCGTGACGGTGCGCGCGCGCACGTGGGGTGGCGCGGCTTCTACCAGTACTTGCCGGCGTCGATCGACCCGGTGGTCGCGGCGCGGGCGTTCCAGGCGACCACGGGGCCGCTGCTGCCCGGTGAGGTGGCGATCCTCGACCTCGAGGAAGGCTCCGGCGACCAGCGGGCCCGGCGGCAGGCATGGCTGGACACCTTGACCGACCCGGTGGAGTGGACGTACAGCGGGCTCGCGT
>DATKTF010000023.1:0-4614 GCA_035531255.1 Cellulomonadaceae bacterium | reverse complement strand
AACATCCTCGAGTTCGAGCACGACTACCCGAACGCCACCACGATCCTGCTCGAGCAGAACTACCGCTCGACGCAGAACATCCTCTCGGCCGCGAACGCGGTGATCTCGCGCAACCCGGGACGCCAGCCCAAGCGCCTGTGGACCGACTCCGGAGACGGCGCCGCGATCGTCGTGTACGTCGCGGACAACGAGCACGAGGAGGCCCGGTTCATCGCCGAGGAGATCGACCGGCTGAGCGACTCCGACGGGGTCCGGCCGGGCGACGTCGCCGTCTTCTACCGCGCGAACGCCCAGTCCCGCGCGCTGGAGGAGGTGCTGATCCGGGTCGGGTTGCCCTACAAGGTGGTCGGCGGCACCCGGTTCTACGAGCGACGCGAGATCAAGGACGCGGTCGCCTACCTGCGGGCGATCGCCAACCCGGACGACGACGTCAACCTCCGGCGGATCCTCAACGTGCCGAAGCGCGGCCTCGGCGACCGGGCCGAGGCGATGGTCGCGGCGTACGCGGAGCGCGAGCGGATCTCGTTCGGTGCGGCGCTGGACCGTGTCGACGAGGTGCCCGGCGTCGCGACCCGGTCGCTCCACGCGCTGCGGACGTTCCGCGACATGATGACGGATCTGCGCGCGATCGCCGCGACCGGTGCCGGACCGGCCGAGGTGCTCGGCGCGGTCCTGGACCGGACCGGGTACCTCGCCGAGCTGCGGGCGAGCGACGACCCCCAGGACGCGTCGCGGGTCGAGAACCTCGCCGAGCTCCACGCCGTCGCGAGCGAGTTCGAGCAGAGCGAGCCCGACGGCGACCTCGCGGACTTCCTCGAACGCGTGTCGCTCGTGGCGGACTCGGACCAGATCCCGAGCCCGGACGGCGACGGGGAGGGTGCGGGAGGGGCCGCGCCCGCAACGGTGGACCAGGGCGTGGTGACCCTCATGACCCTGCACACCGCCAAGGGGCTCGAGTTCCCCGTCGTCTTCCTCACCGGCATGGAGGACGGCACGTTCCCGCACATGCGGTCGCTCGCCGACTCCGACCAGCTGGCCGAGGAGCGGCGGCTCGCCTACGTCGGCCTGACGCGTGCGCGGGAGCGGCTGTACATCTCACGGGCCGCCGTGCGCACGGCGTGGGGCGTGCCGAACGAGTTCCCACCGAGCCGGTTCCTCGACGACCTCCCGGAGAGTCTGCTCGACTGGCGACGACGTGAGTCCAGCATGTCGGTGCTCCGCGGGCCCGGAGGCTTCGGGACCAGCGGCTTCGGTTCGGGCGGCTACGGTTCCGGCGCTCACGGGTCAGGCGGGTACAGCGCGGTCGGGTACCGCGCCGGTGGTCACGCTGCTGGTGGTACCGGCGCCGGCGGCGAACGGCCCGCACGCGCGGCGTCGCCGGACGCGCCGCGGTTCGGGTCAGCGACACCGCGTCCCGCGGGGGAGGTCCCGAGCCTGGCGGTCGGCGACCGTGTGACGCACGACGCGTACGGGCTCGGCACGGTCGTCGGCGTCGAGGGCGGGGGTCCGAACGCGGTCGCGAAGGTCGACTTCGGCAGCGAGGGGACCAAGCGCCTGCTGCTCCGGTACTCGCCGGTCACCAAGCTCTGACGGGTGTGCGGGCCCTGCAGGTCGCAGCACCGGGTCATGACGTCGGCTCGTCACCGTCGGGCCGCGCCGCGCGGCGCAGGACCCGGTGTGGTCGAGCCAACATCTCTTGATGTGAAGATACTTGCGTCGCGCGGTTACGATCGGTCGGGGCGCTGCGGTCACCGAGGTCGCACGCGGGTCGACGGAAGGACCAAGCCAGGTGGACCTGTTCGAGTACCAGGCACGTGACATCTTCGAGAAGCACGGCGTACCCGTGCTCGGCGGCGTGGTCGCCACGACACCCGAGCAGGCCCGCGCCGGTGCGGAGCAGCTCCTTGCCGGCAAGCCCGGCGTCGTCGTCGTCAAGGCGCAGGTCAAGACCGGTGGCCGCGGGAAGGCCGGTGGCGTCAAGCTCGCGAGGTCGGCCGACGAGGCCGCCGAGAAGGCCGCCGAGATCCTCGGCATGGACATCAAGGGCCACACGGTTCACCGCGTGATGATCGCCGCGGGCGCCCAGATCGCCGAGGAGTACTACTTCTCGGTGCTGCTCGACCGTGCCGAGCGTCGCTACCTCGCGATGGCCTCGGTCGAGGGCGGCATGGAGATCGAGCAGCTCGCCGTCGAGCGCCCCGAGGCCCTCGCCCGTGTCGCCGTGGACCCGCTCGTCGGGATCGACGCCGCCAAGGCCGCAGAGATCGCCGCGACCGCCGGGTTCGACGCCGAGGTCGCCCCGCTCGTGGCCGAGGTCTTCCAGAAGCTCTGGACCGTCTACCAGGCCGAGGACGCCACGCTCGTCGAGGTGAACCCGCTCGTGCGCACCGAGGACGGAGCGATCGTCGCCCTCGACGGCAAGGTGACCCTCGACGAGAACGCGAGCTTCCGGCACGCCGACCACGCCGAGCTCGAGGACGTCGCCGCAACCGACCCGCTCGAGGCCAAGGCCAAGGAGAAGGGCCTCAACTACGTCAAGCTCGACGGCGAGGTCGGCATCATCGGCAACGGTGCGGGCCTCGTGATGAGCACCCTCGACGTGGTCGCCTACGCCGGCGAGTCGCACGACGGGGTCAGGCCTGCGAACTTCCTCGACATCGGTGGCGGCGCCTCGGCCGAGGTCATGGCGAACGGCCTCGACATCATCCTCTCGGACCCGCAGGTCAAGGCGGTGTTCGTCAACGTCTTCGGGGGGATCACCGCGTGCGACGCCGTCGCCAACGGCATCGTGGCGGCACTCGAGATCCTCGGTGACCACGCGACCAAGCCGCTCGTCGTGCGTCTCGACGGCAACAACGTGGCCGAGGGGCGGGCGATCCTCTCCCGGGCCGCGCACCCGCTCGTGACCCTTGCCGACACCATGGACGGTGGCGCCGACGCGGCCGCCGCCCTCGCCGCCGCCCGCCGCGACGCCGCCTGAGACCGCTGACGCAGAGACGAGAGAACTGACAGATGGCAATCTTCCTGACTGAGTCCTCCACGGTCATCGTCCAGGGCATGACCGGCTCCGAGGGACAGAAGCACACGGCCCGCATGCTCGCCTCCGGCACCGCCGTCGTCGGCGGCGTCAACCCGCGGAAGGCCGGCACGACGGTCGAGTTCGCGGTCGGCGACCGCACGGTCGCGGTCCCGGTGTTCGGCACGGTGGCCGAGGCGGTCGCCGCGACCGGCGCCGACGTCTCCGTGATCTTCGTGCCGCCGGCGCACACGAAGGCCGCCGTGATCGAGGCCGTCGACGCGGGCGTCCCGCTCGTCGTGATCATCACCGAGGGCATCCCGGTCGCGGACACCGCGGAGTTCTTCGCCTACGCCCAGGCCAAGGGCGTCCGCCTGATCGGCCCGAACTGCCCCGGCCTGATCAGCCCCGGACAGTCGAACGTCGGGATCATCCCCGCGGACATCACCGGACCGGGCCCGATCGGCCTCGTGTCGAAGTCCGGGACGCTGACGTACCAGATGATGTTCGAGCTTCGCGACATCGGGTTCTCGACCGCGATCGGCATCGGCGGTGACCCGATCATCGGGACGACGCACATCGACGCGCTCGCCGCGTTCGAGGCCGACCCGGAGACCGTCGCGATCGTGATGATCGGGGAGATCGGCGGCGACGCCGAGGAGCGTGCGGCGGCGTTCATCGCCGAGCACGTCACCAAGCCCGTCGTCGGCTACGTGGCGGGCTTCACCGCACCGGAGGGCAAGACCATGGGCCACGCCGGCGCGATCGTCTCGGGCTCCTCCGGCACGGCCCAGGCCAAGAAGGAGGCCCTCGAGGCCGCGGGTGTACGGGTCGGCAAGACGCCGAGCGAGACCGCCGAGCTCATGCGCGCCCTGCTCGCCTGAGCTGCGCGCCTGAGCCCCTCGAGGTGGCGGGCCACGGAGCGGACGACGAGGGGGGCGACACGCGACGGCGTGTCGCCCCCCTTCGCCGTGTCTCGACCTCGCCCGGGTGACGATGGAGGGGTGAAGCCCTTTCCCTCGACGCTCCGTCTGCCGACCCGCCGTCCGGCCCGTGTCGCCGCGAGCTCGGGGCGGTCGGGGAGCTCGGTGCGGACGGGGCGCAGGGAGACCTCCGGAGTGGTCGGGACGATGGGTGCACGGGTCCAGGGCGGCTGGGAGTCGTGGCGTGAGTCATGGGGCACCGGCTGGACGGGCAGCGCGATCGATGGGGCACCCCGGTGGGCCGCCGGTGCGATCGCCGGGATCCAGGCGGCGCTGCTCTCGTTGCTGGTGGTCGTGGCACCGGCCCTCGCGACCTATGTCTCGACCTCGGCGGACCCGACCAACGCCGACGTCGGCTGGCAGCGCTCGGTCGCGCTCGCGTCGTCGCTCTGGCTCCTCGCGCACGGCGTGCCCCTCGAGACCGCCGGGGTGACGATCACCCTGGTCCCGCTCGGGCTGTCCGCGCTGGCGGTGTTCTCGTGCTACGCCTCGGCGCGCCGGTCCGGGCGTGCGACCTGGTCCGGGTTCGCGGGCGCCGTCGGCGCCTATGCCCTCTTCACCGTCGTCGTGGCGGTGGTCGTGGATTGCACCGTGCAGGGGATCGTGCTGGCCTTC
>DATKTF010000022.1:0-3306 GCA_035531255.1 Cellulomonadaceae bacterium | reverse complement strand
CATGTCGGTCGAGAGCGCGGTCGGGAACGACGCCCGCAACCCGTCCACCATCCCGGCGTCGACGAACGCGTCACCCGCGAGCATCGTCCCGGACAGCACGCGCAATGACGGCTCGGCCGCGTCCTGCGGGGTGTCCATGTGAACGGCGGCCTCGAGCAGTGCCTGGTCGCCGTGGTAGACGGCCGGCATCCCGGGCACCTGTCCGAGGGCGTAGCCGAAGGCTCGCGCGTCCGCGCCCGAGTAGACGTACTCGGAGCCGGCGACGACGTCGCCCACCCGGACGTCCGCTCCGAGACCGCCCGCGCTTCCGGCACTGAAGACCACCCGCGGGGTCGCACTCGTCAGGGCGACGGCGGTGGCCGCGGTCGCGTTCACCAAACCGATCCCGCACTGGACGAGGAGCACGGTGCGCCCGTCGAGCACGAGAAGCTGGTGGAGGGCGTGGCCCACCTGGATCGCCTGCCCGACGACGTCGGCGCGGTCCTGGAACGCGGCCGACTCCTCGGCCATGGCGGTGACGACGATCGCGTCGACAGCGATCACGCGGTCACCGTGCTCCACTCGTCGCGCGCGGACAGGAACGTGCGCGCGGCGTCCTGGGCACCCTCGAGGGTGTGGTTCGCGCCCCACCCGCACTGGACCTCGTTCGCGGCGGGCACCTCGGTCGCCACGAGGATGTCCTCGAGGGTCACCTGGACGAGGTCGAGCACCGCGTCCAGCTCCCACGCCCCCTGCAGGATCAGGTAGAAACCCGTCTGGCATCCCATCGGCGAGAAGTCGATGACCTGCGACGAGTGGTTGCGCGAGTGCTCGGCGAACAGGTGCTCGAGGGAGTGCACCACCGGCATCTCGAGGTGGGCACGGTTGGGCTGCGTGAACCGCACGTCGAACTTGCTGATGACGTCGCCGGCCGGGAGCACCTTGGTGTCGGCGAGCCGCACGTAGGGGGCGACGACGGTCCGGTGGTCGAGGTTGAAGGACTCGACGTTCATGCGGGGCTGGTTCACGGGGGATCCTCGGTTGACGGGTCGCTCGTCGTCGGAGCGCGTGCTCGCGACCATTCTGCTCCACCGTCCTGACCCGAAAGGAACCGGCAGAACCCGGGCTCGAACGCCAGAGCTGCCCGCGGCTACCGGTGGTCCCCGACGCTGCCGTCGACCAGCTCGCGAAGGATGTCGAGGTGGCCGGCGTGCCGGGCGACCTCCTCGATCATGTGGATGAGCACCCAGCGCAGCGACACCGTCTCGCCGAACCACGCCGTCCCGACGTCGTCGACGTCCAGCTCGTCGATCACCGCGTCGGCGGCGGTCCGGGCACGCCGGTAGAACGCCACGACCTGGTCGGTGGTCTCGTCGGGCCGCACCCGGAGGTCGGCGTCCGGGTCGTCGGGATCGAAGGGCAACGGTTCGGTCGGACGGTCGAAGGTCTCGCAGAACCAGCCGTACTCGACGGCGCCGAGGTGCTTGACCAGGCCGAGCAGACTGGTGCCGGACGGGGTCATCGGACGCCGCAGCACCTCGTCGTCGAGGCCCTCGATCTTCCACAGCACGACGTCTCGGTGCCGGTCCAGGCTCGCTCGGAGGCACTCCTTCTCCTCACCGAGGAACGGCACGCGTCGGCTCATGCGCGGACCGTAGCAGCATGGAACGGCACGTCAGCCCTCACCGTCGTCAGCCCTCACGGCCGGGCAGCATCTCCATCAGCTTGCTCGCGGCGACGGCCGAGCGGTCGTACGCACCCGCGACGGCGGTGACCACCCAGCGCGGAGCAGCGAGGTCGGTGAGACGCAGCGTGGCGAGGGTCGCCGCCTCGGGCTTCGAGGCGATCGGCCGCGGGACGATCGCGACACCGAGCCCGCGCTGCACCATGTCGAGCAGGGTGTGCACGTCGTTGACGGTGAACCGGACGCGCCGGTGGATCCCACGCGCCTCGAAGGCCTCGTCGTTGAGGAGCCTGACGGCCCAGCTCGGGTGGAAGTCGATGAAGTCCAGACCGTCGAGGCAGGACCACTCGATGCGTGCCTTGGTCGCGAGATGGCTGTCCGGAGGGGCGAGCAGGACCAGGGGCTCCGAGCTCAGCTCCACGTGCTCGACGGTGCCGAGCCGTGCGGGCGTGCGACTGTCCGGTCCCGCGATGAACGCGACGTCGAGCTCGCCGCTGCGGATCTGCCCGAGGAGCGTCTGCGATCCTGCCTGCTCGAACTCGATCTCGACCTGCGGGTAGCGCCGGTGGAAGCGCTCGAGCAGCTCCGGGACGTCGACGACACCGAGGCACTGCTCGCTGCCGACGCGCAGCCGCCCGGACAGCTCGCTCTTGGTCGCGATCACGGCGTCCCGCCCGGCGGCCGCCTGGGCCAGCAGGGTCCGGGCGAAGGGGAGGAGTGCGTGGCCGGCCTCGGTGAGCTCGACGCGGCGGGTCGTCCGCAGGAAGAGGGGGGTCTGCAGGTCCTCCTCGAGGCTCCGGATCGCAGCCGAGAGCCCGGACTGGGAGACCGTCGTCAGCTCGGCCGCCCGGGTGAACTGCTGCTCCTCCGCGAGGGCGACGAAGTACTCCATCTGCCGCAGCTCCATTGATGACCCACCATTCTCAATCTCACGATTTCTAGTTGTTGGACGCGAAGTCTACGGGTTCATAGCATCTAGGTTGCAGCACGTGCGGACGGGGTGAGGAGGGGCGCGCCTGCGCTCGTCCCCGCACGCACCGCGCATTCGAGTACCTGATCAGGAAGAGGGCAGCATGCAGCAGCGCACCATCGGTGACCGGTCCGTCAGCGCGATCGGGCTCGGCGGGATGCCGATGTCGATCGAGGGCCGGCCCGACGAGAGCCAGTCGATCGCCACCATCCACGCCGCTCTCGACGCAGGCGTCACGCTCATCGACACTGCGGACGCCTACCACCTCACCGCGACGGACGTCGGGCACAACGAGAGCCTGATCGCGCGCGCACTGGGCACGTACGGCGGTGACACCAGCGCCGTCCTCGTCGCCACCAAGGGTGGCCACCTGCGTCCCGGCGACGGCTCGTGGACCCAGGACGGCCGCCCCGAGTACCTCAAGGAGGCCGCGAAGGCCTCGGCCAAGCGCCTCGGCGTCGACGTGATCGACCTCTACCAGTTCCACCGCCCGGACCCCCGAGTCCCGTACGCGGACTCCGTCGGCGCGATCCGCGACCTGCTCGACGACGGTGTCATCGCGATGGCCGGCATCTCCAACGCGAACGTCGACCAGATCCGGCAGGCGCAGGAGATCCTCGGCGGGCGGCTCGTGTCGGTGCAGAACCAGTTCTCGCCGGCGTTCCGCAGCAGC
>DATKTF010000021.1:0-14987 GCA_035531255.1 Cellulomonadaceae bacterium | reverse complement strand
GTGTCCACGCCGTCGAGCGCATCGATCTCGGGGAGGTACGGGGCCAGCGGCGGCAGCTCGTCGAGGCTGCCCAGACCCATCCGCTCCAGGAAGTACCCGGTCGTGCCGTACAGCACCGCGCCGGTCGTGGCGTCCGTGCCGACCTCGGCCACCAGCCCTCGCGTCGTGAGCGTCCGGACGACGCCGTCGACGTTCACCCCGCGCACCCCGGACACCTGGCCGCGCGTCACGGGCTGTCGGTACGTGATCACCGCGAGCGTCTCGAGCGCAGCCTGCGTGAGCCGGGCCGACTGCCCGTCAAGAACGAATCGTCCCACGACGGCCGCGTAGGCGGGTGCCGAGTAGATCCGCCAGCCCGCGCCCACCTGCCGCAGCTCGAAACCGCGCGCACGCCCGGTGTCCCCGCGATAGTCGCCGACGAGCTCGGCGAGCAGGCGTTCGACCTCGGCGGTCGGGAGGGCCAGAACGGTGGCCAGCTGGACCGCCGACACCGGGTCGTCGGCGACCCTGAGGACGGCTTCGAGCGCACCCAGGGCGCCGCCGGGGAGATCGGCCACGTCGAAGGCCAGCTCGTCCGGAACGGTGCCCTCCGCAGCACCGGAACCGGAATCCGCGACGGACCCCGCGGTGTCGATCCGGCCCGCGACATCGTCCGTGTCCTGTGTCATGCGGTCCCATCCTCCTCGTCGAAGTCGTCGTCGACGACCACGTCGCCGTCGTCTGCGCCCATCCACCGCACCGTGAGCTCCCCGAGCGGGACCATCTGGTCGAACGAGACGACGCCCTCCCGGAACAGCTCGAGCAGCGCGAGGAACCGAGCGACGACGACGAGCGTCGACTCCGCGTCGGCGGTCAGCGCACGGAACGACGTGGCTGTCGTGTGTCTCAACCGGTCGACCAGCAGCGCAGCCTGTTCGCGGACGCTCACGGTGGTCGCGTGCAGGTGGCTGATGTCGACGCCGGGCGGCAGCGGCTTCGGGGCGACCGCCTTCGCGGCGAGCTCCGCCAGCTGGACGGGCCCGATCTGCCACACGAGCTCGGGGAGGAGGGCGGCGAGCTGAGGCTCGAGCGAGACCGCCCGCGGGTAGCGTCGTCCCTCGCTCGCCAGCTTCTCGGCGATCGCGGCGGCGACCTCCTTGAACGCCCGGTACTGCAGGAGGCGGGCGAACAGCAGGTCCCGTGCCTCGAGCAGCTCGAGGTCCTCGGCGTCCTCCACGTCGCCGGACGGCAGGAGCCGCGCCGCCTTGAGGTCGAGCAGCGTGGCCGCGACCACCAGGAACTCGCTCGCCTGGCCGAGGTCCCATCCCGAGCGCCCGTCCGCGGTCGTCCCTGCTGCGCGGATGTACGCGATGAACTCGTCGGTCACCTGGCCGAGCGCGACCTCGGTGATGTCCAGCTTGTGCTTGGTGATCAGCCCCAGGAGCAGGTCGAACGGACCCGTGAAGTTCGCGAGGTGGACCGAGAAGCCGGTGCTGCCCACCGGAGGGAGCGCGGAGTCGGTCTCGTCTGCGGGGGTCGTCGACGCCACGGGGGCGGCGTCAGGCCGCGTCGCCACGGGAGATGAGCTCGCGGGCGAGCTGGCGATAGGCGACCGCGCCGGAGTGGGTCGGCGCGTAGGTCGTGATCGGCTCGGCCGCGACGGACGCGTCGGGGAACTTCACGGTGCGCCCGATGACGGTGTGCAGCAGCGCATCGCCGAACGCCTCGTTCACGCGGGCGATCACCTCACGCGAGTGCAGCGTGCGAGGGTCGTACATCGTCGCGACGATGCCGTCGACCTGGAGCCGCGGGTTGAGGCGGTCCCGCACCTTCTCGATCGTCTCGACCAGCAGCGCGACGCCGCGCAGGGCGAAGAACTCGCACTCGAGCGGGATCAGCACACCGTGCGCGGCCGTCAGCGCGTTGACCGTCAGAAGGCCGAGCGACGGCTGGCAGTCGACGAGGACGACGTCGTAGTCGTCGAGCACCGGGCGCAGCACGCGCGCCAGGACCGACTCGCGCGCGACCTCTCCGACGAGCTGGACCTCGGCGGCCGAGAGATCGATGTTCGCCGGGAGGACATCCAGGTTCTCGAAGGCCGTGCGGCGGATGACCTCCTGGATCGTCGCCTTACGCTCCATCAGCAGGTTGTAGACCGTGAGGTCGAGCTCGTGGGCGCTGATCCCGAGCCCGACCGACGCCGCACCTTGCGGGTCGAAGTCGACGATCAGCACCCGTCGGCCGTACTCCGCGAGCGCGGCGCCCAGGTTGATCGTCGTCGTCGTCTTGCCGACGCCGCCCTTCTGGTTGCACATCGCGATCACGCGTGCTGGACCGTGGGACGCGAGCGGCGAAGGGTCGGGAAGGACCGGCATGGGGCGACCGACCGGGTCAAGACTCTGGGGTGCCGTCGACGTCGCGTCGGGGGCGTTGCTGCTCACGCGGCCCAACCTACCGCAGCGGGGCTCTCCGACCCGGCACCCGGGCGGGCGTGGATGCCACGCCGTCGGCGCGCTCGGCTAGCCGAGCGCGCGCGGATGGGACGCCGCGTACACCTCGCGCAGCGTGTCGACCGTGACCTGCGTGTAGATCTGTGTCGTGGTGACCGACGCGTGGCCGAGGAGCTCCTGGACGACGCGGACGTCCGCGCCGCCGGCGAGCAGATGGGTCGCGAAGGAGTGGCGCAGGGTGTGCGGGGACACGTGCGACGCGACCGGGAGACAGGCGCGGACCGCCGCCGTTCGGAGCACCGCCCACGCGCTCTGCCGGGACAGCCGTGCCCCGCGTGTGTTGAGGAAGACCGCCGGCGTTCCGGGACCTCCGACGGCGAGGGCTGGTCTCGCCCGCACCAGGTAGGCCTCGACGGCCTGCACCGCGAACGACCCGACCGGCACCACCCGTTCCTTGCTGCCCTTCCCCGTCAACCGGACGGAGGCCCGATCGGGATCGAGGTCGAGGTCGTCCACGTCGAGACCGACGGCCTCCGAGATCCGCGCGCCGGTCGAGTAGAGGAGCTCCAGGAGTGCCCGGTCCCGGATCGGCACGGGTCCGTCCCCGACGCTCGCCGCCTCGAGGAGTCGTTCGACCTCGTCCGTGGAGATCGCCTTCGGGAGCCGCCGCGGCTGGCTCGGCGGATGCACCGACCGGGACGTGTCCTCGGCGACGAGTCCCTCGCGTGCGCAGAACCGGTGCCAGCCGCGAACGGCCACGACCGCCCGCGCCGCCGAGGATGCCGAGAGCACCGCCGCCCCGTCGGAGCCCGTCCGCAGCACGAGGACGAAGTCCTCCACGTCCCGCTCGGTGACCTCGGTCGGGTGCGCACGACCCGCGGTGTCGAGGTAGCCGAGGTATCGGTCCAGGTCTCGCCGGTACGCGTCGACGGTGTTGGGGGCAAGTCCTCGCTCGACCGAGAGGTGGGCGAGGTAGTCCCGCGCGGCGTCGTGCAGCGGGTTGCGCGTCACACCGGGTCTCTCGCGTCTCTCGAGGTCGGAACGCCAGGGTCAGAACGGGAGAAAGACGTCCACCGCGATCGCGACGGACAGCAACGTCAGGTACGTGATCGAGGCGTGGAACACCTTCATCGCGCCGAGCTTGCCGCGCGACGGGTCCTGCGCACGGCGCAGCAGCCCGACGCAGGCGCTCAGGAACCACAGCCCGAGCGCGAGCGCGACGACACCGTAGACCCACGTCATCCCGGCCACCGGCACCAGAGCGAGCGAGCAGGCCACCATCGCGATCGCGTAGGCGATCATCTCCCGGGCAACCTTGGTGTCCGCCGCCACGACGGGAAGCATCGGGACGCGCGCGTTGGCGTAGTCGCGTCGGAACTTCATCGACAGCGGCCAGTAGTGCGGCGGTGTCCAGAAGAAGATCACGCCGAACAGCACGACCGGCGCCCAGCCGATGCCGCCCGTCACGGCCGACCAACCGATCAGCACCGGCATGCAACCGGCGGCACCGCCCCAGACGATGTTCTGCGGGGTCCGCCGCTTGAGGATCATCGTGTAGCCGACGACGTAGATCGCGATGGCCGCGAACGTGAGCCACGCCGACGCCGCGTTGACGAGCAGTGCGAACCAGACGAGCGACGCGATCGCCAGCACGAAGCCGAAGATGAGGGCGTTCCGAGGTGAGACCTCGCCCGTCACGAGCGGACGACGCTTCGTCCGGTTCATCACCTCGTCGATGTCACGGTCGAGGTAGCAGTTCAGGACTCCGGAGGCTCCGGCCGCACCGGCGCCTCCCACCATCGTCGCGAGGACGAGCCCGATCGGCGGGAACCCACGCTGCGCCAGGATCATCGTCGGCAGCGTCGTGACGAGCAGCAGCTCGATGACGCGCGGCGTGGTGAGAGCGACGTAGGAGCCGACGACCTGCCAGACGCGATGCCACACGCGCGCGATCTCGGAGCCGCGCCCGACGACGGGCGCGACCGCGCGGCTCCGCTGGGTCAGATCGCTCGGCGATCGGGGGTCATCGAGCACGATCGGGCTGCTGGTGCGCACGCGAAGGGCACTTCCGTTCGTCATCCGGGCCGAAGCCGCCGGCACGTCAGACGCGCCCGCGGCGTGGGACGTCGAGCAGCATCGTACGGCGCTTCAGCGGGATAGCACCCGAGGCCTAGCCGATCGAATGCGATCCGAGGTGTGACCTTGGTCCCGAATTGACCCCGGCGAGCCCGTCGGCGCGGCGTCGCGTCCATGGTCCGGTCAGCGCTGCGTGCCTCTGGGTGCGCGTATAGGCTCGCCCGGTGGGAGAGCGGCGTTCACCACGCGGCCGCAGACCCCGGACGGTCTCCACCACGGAACCGTCGGACGCGATTCAGGCGAGGTCCCGGGACCGGATTCCCGGGCGGGAATGAGGTTCGGTGAACGTGCAAGCCCCCACGGCGGCGACGGTCGGTTGGAACGAGCTCGACCGGCGTGCTGTCGACACCGTTCGTGTCCTGGCAGCCGACGCGGTCGAGAAGGTCGGCAACGGCCACCCCGGCACCGCCATCAGCCTTGCGCCGGTCGCCTACCTGCTCTACCAGCGGACGATGCGTCTGGACCCCGCCGACCCGACCTGGATCGGACGCGACCGGTTCGTGCTCTCGTGCGGCCACTCGAGCCTCACGCAGTACATCCAGCTGTACCTGTCCGGCTTCGGGCTCGAGCTGAGCGACCTGGAAGCCCTCCGCACGTGGGGTTCCCTGACACCCGGCCACCCCGAGCACGGTCACACGGCGGGCGTCGAGATCACGACTGGGCCGCTCGGGCAGGGCATCGCGAGCGCGGTCGGCATGGCCATGGCCGCGCGCCGCGAGCGCGGGCTGTTCGACCCCGACGCCGCGGCGGGCACCAGTCCGTTCGACCACACCGTGTTCGTGCTCGCCTCCGACGGCGACCTCCAGGAGGGCGTCTCCGGCGAGGCGTCCTCGATCGCCGGGACCCAGAAGCTCGGGAATCTCGTCGTGATCTGGGACGACAACCACATCTCGATCGAGGGCGACACCGACATCGCGTTCACCGAGGACGTCGTCGCCCGGTACGCGGCGTACGGCTGGCACGTCCAGCTCATCGACTGGACCGCCGGACCCGACGGCTACGTCGAGGACGTCGACGCTCTCGACGCCGCCATCGCAGCCGCCGTCGCCCAGACCGACAGGCCCTCGTTCATCGCGCTGCGGACGATCATCGCCTGGCCGTCGCCGACGAAGCAGAACACGCACGGCTCCCACGGCTCCAAGCTGGGGACCGCCGAGGTTCGCGGGCTCAAGGAGGTTCTCGGGTTCGACCCCGAGAAGTCGTTCGACGTCGACGCCGAGGTGCTGGCCCACGCGCGCGAGGTCGCGGCGCGCGGTGCCGCTGCCCATGCCGAGTGGGAGGTCGGGTACCAGGTCTGGCGCCGCGCCAACCCGGATCGGGCCGCCCTGCTCGACCGGCTGCAGGCGCGCGCACTTCCCGACGGGTGGGAGTCGTCGTTGCCCACCTTCCCGACCGGGACGTCCGTCGCGACGCGCGCCGCCTCCGGCGAGATCCTGAGCGCGGTCGCCGACGTGCTTCCCGAGCTGTGGGGCGGCTCGGCCGACCTCGCCGGATCGAACAACACGACCATGAAGGGCCAGCCGTCCTTCATCCCCGCCGAACGTTCGACGCACGAGTTCGCGGGCGACGAGTACGGCCGGACGCTGCACTTCGGCATCCGCGAGCACGCGATGGGGGCGATCCTCTCGGGCATCGCGTTGCACGGCCCGACGCGGCCGTACGGCGGCACGTTCTTCACGTTCAGCGACTACATGCGCGGTTCGGTGCGGCTCGCCTCGCTCATGGGCGTCCCCGTCACGTACGTCTGGACCCACGACTCGATCGGGCTGGGAGAGGACGGACCCACCCACCAGCCGATCGAGCACCTGGCCGCCGTGCGAGCGATCCCGGGGCTCTCGATCGTGCGCCCCGCCGACGCGAACGAGACCGTGGCCGCCTGGAAGGCGATCCTCGAGCGCGACTCCGGTCCGGTCGGACTGATCCTCACACGCCAGAACGTCCCGACGTTCCCGCGTGGCGAGGACGGCTTCGCCTCGGCCGAGGGGTTGGCGAAGGGCGCCTACGTGCTGCTCGAGTCGAGCACCTCCGTGCCCGACGTGATCATCATGGCGACCGGTTCCGAGGTGCAGCTCGCGGTGACCGCGCGAACAGCCCTCGAGGCCGACGGCATCGGGACGCGCGTCGTCTCGGCCCCGTGTCTCGAGTGGTTCGCCGAGCAGGACGAGGCCTACCAGCAGGCCGTGCTGCCACGGTCGGTCACCGCACGGGTGTCGGTCGAGGCGGGCATCGCCCTCAGCTGGTACCGCTTGCTCGGCGATGCCGGTCGCGCGGTGTCGCTCGAGCACTACGGCGCCTCCGCCGACGCGAACCGACTGTTCGAGGAGTTCGGCATCACGGCCGAGGCCGTCGAGGCGGCCGCTCGCGAGTCCCTCGCCGCGACCCGGTAGCCCCGCTTCATGGACGGAGCGCTGTGCCGGACCACCAGGTCCGGCACAGCCTCGTCGGTCAGACTGCACCTCAGCGCCGCACCTGTCACCGAGCACGGGAGGAACACCATGACCTCGACCACCTCGTCTCCGCTGGATCGGCTCACTGCTGCCGGTGTGGCGGTCTGGCTCGACGATCTCTCGCGTGAACGACTGCGCACGGGGAACCTCGCCGACCTGGTGCGCAACCGCCACGTGGTCGGGGTGACGACGAACCCGACCATCTTCGCGTCCGCCCTTGCCTCCGGCGACGCGTACGACGAGCAGCTCGGCGAGCTCGCCCGAGCCGGCGCCGGTGTCGAGGAGGCCGTGTTCACCGTCACGACCGACGACGTGCGGCAGGCGTGCGACGTCCTGCGGCCGGTCTACGACGCGACCGGAACGGTCGACGGTCGGGTGTCGATCGAGGTCGACCCACGGCTCGCCCGGGACACCGACGCCACCATCACGACGGCGCGACGCCTGTGGGCGACGGTCGACCGCCCGAACCTGTTCATCAAGATCCCCGCGACGGTCGAAGGTCTCCCGGCCATCACGACGGCGATCGCCGAGGGCATCAGCGTCAACGTCACGCTGATCTTCTCGATCGAGCGGTACCGCGCCGTCGTCGACGCGTTCATGTCCGGCCTGGAAGCGGCACGGTCGGCCGGTCGGGACCTCGGGCCGATCGCGTCCGTCGCGTCGTTCTTCGTCTCGCGGGTCGACTCGGCGATCGATCCTCTCCTGGACGCTCTCGGGACGCCCGAGGCGGCACGACTGCGCGGACACGCGGCCATCGCGAACGCCCGACTCGCGTACGAGGCCTTCGAGGAGAGCCTCGGCTCCGAGCGGTGGCACTCGTTGGCCTCGTCCGGTGCTCTTCCGCAGCGCCCCCTGTGGGCGTCGACCGGCGTCAAGGACCCGGCGTACCCCGACACGCTGTACGTCGACGAGCTCGTCGTCCACCATGTCGTGAACACGATGCCCGCGGCGACCCTCGAAGCCGTGGCAGACCATGGCGCGGTCGCCTCACCCGACTCCGTGACGGGCACGTACGCCGAGTCGGCGGGCGTCTTCACCGCGTTGTCGAGGCTGGGCATCTCCATCGACGAGATCACCGCGCACCTGGAGGTCGACGGGGTCGCGAAGTTCGAGGCGAGCTGGGAACAGCTGCTCTCGAGGGTCTCGACCGGACTCGCCGAGCACGCGCCCGCCCCGCACTAGGTCGTCCTGACCACACCACGATCGGTACCCGACCCACCGCCGCCCCCGCACGACCCACGTGCCCTCACCCCTGCACCGCTCGAGACGCCGCCGCGTCCGTAGTACCTGAGGCGCCGCCGCGTCTCCCCGACCACCTGGACCACTCATGAGCCCCACGAAGATCAGCTCCGACCACAACCCGCTGCGCGACGCACGCGATCGTCGACTCCCGCGGATCGCGGGGCCGTGCGGTCTCGTCATCTTCGGAGTCACCGGCGACCTGGCACGCAAGAAGCTGATGCCGGCGGTGTACGACCTCACCAACCGCGGGCTGCTCCCGCCGGGCTTCGCGCTCACCGGCTTCGCCCGGCGAGACTGGGAGACGCAGGACTTCGCCCAGATCGTCCACGACTCCGTCAAGGAGCACGCGCGCACCCCCTTCCGGGAGGCGACCTGGCGGCAGCTCGCCGAAGGGATCCGATTCGTCCAGGGAAGCTTCGACGACCCGGAGGCCTTCGACAGGCTGAGCTCCACGGTTCACGAGCTCGACGAGAAGCGCGGGACGGGAGGCAATCACGCGTTCTACCTCTCCGTGCCGCCGAGCGCCTTCCCGCTCGTCTGCCGGCAGCTCGCCTCGTCAGGGTTGTCCCAGCCTCGGGAGAACACGTGGCGCCGGGTGGTGATCGAGAAGCCCTTCGGTCACAACCTGCAGAGCGCGAACGAGCTCAACGACGTCGTGTCCGAGGTGTTTCCGCCCGACTCGGTCTTCAGGATCGACCACTACCTCGGCAAGGAGACCGTGCAGAACCTTCTGGCCCTGCGCTTCGCCAACCAGATGTTCGAGCCGATCTGGAACTCCAACTACGTGGACCACGTCCAGATCACCATGGCCGAGGACATCGGGATCGGCGGTCGTGCTGGCTACTACGACGGCATCGGCGCGGCCCGCGACGTGATCCAGAACCACCTGCTGCAGCTGCTCGCGCTCACCGCGATGGAGGAGCCTGTCTCGTTCGACCCACGCGACCTTCGCGCCGAGAAGATCAAGGTGCTCTCGGCGGTCCGGGTACCGAAGGACCTCGCCCGTCACACGTCGCGCGGCCAGTACGTCTCCGGCTGGCAGGGCGGGGAGGAGGTCTGCGGGTACCTCGACGAGGACGGTATCCCGGCGAGCTCGACCACGGACACCTTTGCGGCCATCCGCGTCGACATCGACACCCGACGCTGGGCCGGCGTCCCCTTCTACCTCCGCACCGGCAAGCGACTCGGCAGGCGCGTCACCGAGATCGCCGTCGTCTTCAAGCGCGCGCCCCACCTTCCGTTCGAGTCGACCGCGACCGAGGAGCTCGGGAAGAACGCGCTCGTCATCCGGGTGCAGCCCGACGAGGGCGTCACGCTCCGGTTCGGCGCCAAGGTCCCCGGGACGGCGATGGAGGTCCGCGACGTGACGATGGACTTCGGTTACGGCCACGCGTTCACCGAGTCGTCCCCCGAGGCGTACGAGCGACTCATCCTCGATGTCCTGCTCGGCGACCCGCCGCTGTTCCCCCGTCACGAGGAGGTGCAGCTCTCCTGGAAGATCCTCGACCCCGTCACGGAGTTCTGGGCCAGCAAGGGGAAGCCGGACCCGTACCGCTCAGGCACCTGGGGGCCCGAGTCCGCAGACGCGATGATCATGCGCGACGGTCGCACCTGGCGGCGGCCATGACCACGCCCGCCCCTCAGCTCGCCCCGCGTCTCGGATGGGAGACAGTCGCATGATCATCGACCTGCCTGGAACCACGACGAACGACGTGAACAAGCGGCTCGTCAAGCTCCGTGACGAGGGCGGCGCCGTCGCGCTCGGTCGTGTCCTGACCCTGGTCATCGACGTGGGTGACCGTGACGTCGAAGAGGCCGTCGCGGCCGCGAACGAGGCGAGCCACGAGCACCCGTGCCGTGTCATCGTCATCGCGCCGCGCCCGACGGAGACCGGAAGCACCCTCAACGCGGAGATCCGTCTCGGCGGAGACGCGGGGGCGAGCGAGGTCGTCGTGCTCCGGCCGTCCGGCGACCTCCCGGCTCACGGGGACACGCTCGTGATTCCGCTGCTCCTCCCCGATGCGCCGATCGTCGTCTGGTGGCCCTACGAGTCGCCGGAGAACCCGGCAGAGAGCCAGCTCGGCAGGATGGCCCAACGGCGGATCACCGATGCGAGCCAGTGCACGCACCCGTTCGAGACCCTCCGGCGACTCAGCACGGTGTACTCGGCAGGCGACACCGATCTCTCGTGGACGCGGGTCACGCTCTGGCGCGGACTGCTCGCGGCTGCGCTCGACCAGCCGCCGTACGAGCCGGTCCAGCGGGTCGTCGTGGCGGGCGAGAGCACCCACCCCTCGGTGGACATGATCGCCGCATGGCTCGCCCAGGAGCTGCGCTGCCCGGTGGAGATCCGGCGCGAGCCCGACGCACCGGCGATCACCGAGGTGCGACTCGAACGGCGGTCCGGAGACATCGTGCTCTACCGCCCGGACGGCAAGACGGCGGCATTGCGGCAGCCTGACCAGCCCGAGCACCGGATCGCCCTGCCGATCCGCCAGCTCCAGGAGTGCCTCGCGGAGGAGCTGCGGCGCCTCGACCCCGACGAGGTCTACGGCGAGGTCCTCACCAAGGGCCTGGCGAGGCTCGACGCATGACGGCGGCGCAGGTCGTCGTGCACCCGGACGCGAATGCGGTCGCCGAGCTCACCGCGGCCCGCCTGCTGGTCACGCTCGTCGATCGCCAGTCCGTGCACACGCCCGTGCACGTGGTGCTCACCGGTGGCACCGTCGGGATCGCGGTGCTTGCCGCGGTCCGGAGCTCGCCCGCCCGCGACGTCGTCGACTGGTCCGGGGTTCATCTGTGGTGGGGCGACGAACGCTTCCTCCCGACCGGTCATGCCGACCGCAACGAGACCCAGGCGCGCACGGCGCTCCTGGACGACCTCGGACCGGCACTGCCGGCGGGAAACGTGCACCCGGTTCCCGCGGCGGGGTCCGTCGGGGTCACGACGGTCGAGGACGCGGCGGTCGCCTATGCCGCCGAGCTTGCGGCGTTCACGCCGATCGGTGCCGCTGGTCCGGCGGTCCCGCGCTTCGATGTCGTCCTGCTCGGCATGGGGCCCGACGGTCACGTCGCGTCGTTGTTCCCAGGTCACCCGGCCGAGACCGCGTCGGGTACGGCAACCGTCGCCGTCCATGACGCCCCGAAACCTCCGCCCGAGCGGGTATCGCTCACGAACGAGGCGATCTGCACGGCAGACGCCGTGTGGATCGTGGTCGCAGGCGCGGAGAAGGCCCCGAAGGTCGCAGCAGCGCTGACCGGAGCCGTACTCCCTGCCGCTCGGGTCCACGGTCGAGGAAGCACCCTGTGGCTCGTGGATGCTGCAGCGGCTTCTGCCGAGCTCGTCGACCCCGCGTCGTAGCCGGCGCGTGGTCCCCGCTCCGGTGCGCTAGGCGCACGTTCCACCGTGGCGCCGCCTGAACAGCGGGTGGCGCGCGACGAAGAGGCCGTCGGTCAGCGTGCCCACGCACGGGCCATGGTCGTCAGGAACCGCCGCGTCGTGCCCGGAGCGCAGCGAGGGCCTCGTCCAGGATGTCCACACCGTCCTGGTCGCTCCGACGTTCCTTCACGTACGCCAGATGGGTCTTGTACGGCTCGTTCTTGACCGGAGCGGGCGGGTTCAGCTGCTCCTGGCCTGCAGGGTAGCCGCAGCGCGGGCAGTCCCACGTCGCGGGGGCGTCGTCGCGCGCTTCCTCGGCGAAGCTCGGCCTCGTCTCGTGCCCGTTGGCGCACCAGTAGGAGATCGAGACCCGAGGAGCCGTGTCCCCGCGCTCGGCCTCACCCATCGGACCGGCGCCGACGCGGGAGCCTCTGATCGCACTGCCACTAGCCACGATGATCCTCCGAAGTCACGGCGTGACGCGCTCGAGAAGCCCGAGCAGGATGATGATGACCGCCCAGATGAGCGCCACGATGATGGTCAACCGGTTCAGGTTGCGCTCCGCGACTCCGGAGCTCCCGATGTTGCTCGTCACTCCCCCGCCGAACATGTCGGACAGGCCACCACCCTTGCCCTTGTGCAGGAGGACCAAGGGGATCAGGAGCAGGCTGGTGAGGCACAGCAGCGTCAAGAGGGTGATACGCAGGGCGGACACGGTCTGAATCGATCCTCACGAGTACGGGAGCAACCGCGATGAGCGGTCGCTGTCAAGGGTAGGCGACGCGGAGCCGATCCGGCCAACAGACTCGGCCGGGCCGGCTGGTCGGCGTCGTTCCGGTGCGCAGGGCACATCGGAACGACGCCGCCTCGCGCCATCGACACCGATCAGAGGCCGACCTGGTGCGACTGGTACCGCGCGATCGCCGCGAACTCCTCGGCGTCGAGGCTTGCGCCTCCCACGAGGGCCCCGTCCACGTCAGCCTGCGCCATGATCGACGCCACGTTCCCGGACTTCACCGAACCGCCATACAGCACGCGGACCCCGTCAGCGATCTCCTGGCCGTAGAGCCCGGCGAGCTTGGCGCGAATCGCGGCACAGACCTCCTGGGCGTCCTGCGGCGTCGCGACCTCACCGGTGCCGATCGCCCAGACCGGCTCGTAGGCGATCACGACGCTCGCGACCTTCTCTGCTGGGAGACCGGCGAGCGAGCCCTCGAGCTGGGCGAGGGTGTACTCGACCTGCTGCCCGGCCTTGCGGATCTCGAGGCCCTCGCCCACGCACACGATCGGCACGATGTTCTCACTGAACGCGGAGGCAGCCTTGGCCGCGACCGTGGCGTCGTCCTCCTGGTGGTACTCCCGACGCTCCGAGTGCCCCACCACGGCGTAGGTCACGCCGAGCTTGGCGAGCATCGACGGCGAGATCTCGCCGGTGTACGCACCACCGGCGTGCGCCGAGACGTCCTGCGCGCCGTAGACGATCTCCAGCTTGTCCGCGTCGATGAGGGTCTGCACGCTGCGCAGGTCGGTGAACGGCGGGATCACCGCCACCTCGACCGCGCTGAAGTCGTGCTTCGCATCCTTGAGCGTCCAGGCGAGCTTCTGCACCAGCTGGATCGCCTGGTGATGGTCAAGGTTCATCTTCCAGTTTCCCGCCATCAGCGGGGTACGGCTCGTTGCCACGTCAGTCCTTCGATCGAGGGGAGAAAGCGGTGAGGTGGACCGTCGCTCAGCTGTCGAGGACGGCGATGCCGGGGAGCGTCTTGCCCTCGAGGTACTCGAGGCTCGCGCCACCACCGGTGGAGATGTGCCCGAACCTGCTCTCGTCGAAGCCGAGCAGCCGCACGGCTGCGGCGGAGTCGCCGCCTCCCACGATGCTGAAGCCCTCGGAGTCGACCAGTGCCTGCGCGACGGCGCGCGTGCCGCCAGCGA
The DNA here is from genome assembly GCA_035531255.1 of Cellulomonadaceae bacterium. Taxonomy (GTDB): domain Bacteria; phylum Actinomycetota; class Actinomycetes; order Actinomycetales; family Cellulomonadaceae; genus JAJDFX01. The sequence goes on along the minus strand of DATKTF010000021.1, from coordinate 1,422 downwards.
AGGCGGCGAACTCGAAGACGCCCATCGGGCCGTTCCAGACGATCGTCTTGGCGTCGAGGATCTTGCTCGCGAACAACGCCTGCGAATCCGGACCGATGTCGAGCCCGATCGTGCCGTCCGGGATCGCGTCCGCGCTGACGATCGTGTACGCGGCGTCTGCGGCGAACGAGTCCGCCGCGATGATGTCGGTGGGCAGGACGATCTCGACGCCCTTCTCCTGAGCGAGCGCGAGGTATCCCTTCACCGTCTCGACCTGGTCGGCCTCGAGCAGAGAGTTGCCGACCGAGTGGCCCTGCGCGGCAAGGAACGTGTACACCATGCCGCCGCCGATGAGGAGCCGGTCAGCCTTGCCGATGAGGTTCTCGATGACGCCGAGCTTGTCGGAGACCTTCGAACCGCCGAGGACGACCACGTACGGGCGCTCAGGGTTCTCCGTCGCGCGCTTGAGCGACTCGACCTCCTTGAGGACCAGGCTGCCGACCGCGGCGGGGAGCTTCAGCGCGATGTCGTACACCGACGCCTGCTTGCGATGCACCACACCGAAGCCGTCGGAGACGTACGCGTCCGCGAGACCGGCGAGGTCGTCGGCGAGCGATCCGCGCTCAGCTGCGTCCTTCGATGTCTCACGCGGGTCGAACCGGATGTTCTCGAGCATCGCGACCTCGCCGTCGGCGAGGGCCGCGACCGTGGCCTTCGCCGAGTCGCCAACCGTGTCGGTGGCCAGGTGGACGGGGACACCGAGGAGCTCGCCGAGTCGCACGGCGACCGGCGCGAGCGAGTACTTGGCCTCGGGCTCCCCCTTCGGACGACCGAGGTGCGCCGCGACGACGACCTTGGCGCCCGCGGCGAGCAGAGCCTTGATCGTCGGGACCGCAGCCCGCACACGTCCGTCATCGGTGATGGTCGTGCCGTCGAGAGGCACGTTCAGGTCGGAGCGAACGAGCACCGTCTTGCCGCTCAGGTCGCCCAGGTCTTCGATCGTCTTCATGCTGCACATCCTCGCTGTGAGGTCGTCCGGGGGTGACATGACGGAGTCCACGAGCCCCGGACGACCCGGAGGTCGCGCGGGGCCCGTGGACTCACGTCAACTTCTTGCTGGAGCGACGAAGGTCAGAGACGCTCGCCGACGTACGTCGTCAGCTTCACGAGAGAGTTCGAGTAGCCCCACTCGTTGTCGTACCACGCCACGACCTTGACCATGTTGCCGATCACCTTGGTGAGGCCCGCGTCGAAGATGCTCGACGCCGGGTCGGTGACGATGTCGGTCGAGACGATCGGGTCCTCGGTGTAGGTGAGGATGCCCTTGAGACCCTCGGTCTCCGAAGCAGCCTTGATCGCCGCGTTGATCTCCTCGACCGTGGTCTCGCGGGACGCGGTGAACGTGAGGTCGGTCGCCGAGCCGGTCGGGGTCGGCACGCGCAT
>DATKTF010000020.1:0-7768 GCA_035531255.1 Cellulomonadaceae bacterium | reverse complement strand
GCACCAGCGCGATCGTGGTCGTCGACCCCCGGTCCTGGTACGCCTGACGGGCCATCTGTCCGATGGCCGCATGTGCCTTCGCCGTCTGGCTCGCGTCTGCGCTGATCTTGGCCGTGAGCATCGTCACCTGTGCCTGGGCGTCCTGCAGGCGGTTGGCGATGAGAACCTCCTCGCGCTGGGAGGTCGCGAGCGTGTCCTGGGCCGTCCGGAGATCGGCCTGCGCCGTGGTGAGGTGCGACTGCGTCGTCTGCAGCTGGTCCTGGGCCTGGGTGAGCTGGCTGTTCACCGACTGCAGCGCCGTGGTGAGCTGGTCGGCGGCCTGGGTCGCCTGCTGGAGCTGGGCTTCGAGAGTCTGCCGCTGAGCGTCGTAGCTGTCCGCCATGGCCGGGCCGGCGATCGCCGTGAGACCGACAAGAACGGTCGCCGCGACCCCGAGCAGGCGTCGGCCGAGCGACCATCGCACGGGGGGTTGCCGCATCGGTTCACACCTCGGGTAGTGCAAGCGGCTCCGTCACACGACGGGTGTCACGCCTGCGACCAGCAGATCCTGACCGTTCGGCACTATCGCACACGGTCCTGGTGATCGCCGGGATCGGCGCCGCCGTGAATCCTGAGAATTCCCTCAGACTCTTCTGCGAGGATCGTCGCGCTTCAGGCTGGAGTGCTCGGTGGAGGAGGAGATGTGGGGAGTCGCCGCGTGCTTGCCGGGTGGGGGGGAACCAGCCCGACTGTTGCGACGGTCGTCCCCGTCACCGCCTACGATGCCGTGGGCCGGTTGGTCGCGGAGGCGCGCGGGCGCGGCGTGCTCGCGCGCGGGCTCGGGCGGAGCTACGGCGATGCCGCTCAGAACGCCGGGGGAGTCGTGCTCGACATGACGTCTCGCGACCGCGTGCTCCGTGTCGACGTCGAGGGTGCGGAGGTGGACGTCGAAGCGGGTGCGAGCCTCGACCAGCTCATGCGGCTGCTGCTTCCCCTCGGTCTCTTCGTACCCGTCACACCGGGGACGCGGTACGTGACCGTCGGTGGGGCGATCGCCGCGGACATCCATGGGAAGAACCACCACGTCGACGGCAGCTTCGGGCAGCACGTCACGTCGATGGACCTGCTGGTTGCCGACGGCAGCATCAGGCGGCTCACCCCGAACGAGCCGCTCTTCTGGGCCACCGTCGGCGGCATGGGCCTCACCGGCGTCGTCCTGCGTGCCACGCTGCGGATGACCCGCGTGGAGTCGGCGTTCTGCGTCGTCGACACCGAGCGTTGCGACGATCTTGACGACCTGCTCGCGCGGATGGCCGAGGGTGACGACCGGTACACGTACTCGGTCGCGTGGATCGACTGCCTGGCCCGCGGGTCGTCCTTGGGGCGATCCGTCCTCACCCGTGGGTGGTCGGCCCGGCGTGACCAGCTGCCGGCGCGGCTGCGGTCACGGGCGACGGAGTTCCGGCCGCACCAGCTCGCTGTGGCTCCGAGCGTGTTCCCTAGCGGGCTGCTGAACCGCACCACCGTGACGGCGTTCAACGAGGCATGGTTCCGCAGGGCGCCTCGTGAGCGGCGCGGCGAGGTGCAGGGGATCGCGACGTTCTTCCACCCGCTCGACGGCATCGGGCAGTGGAACCGGGTCTACGGCCCACGTGGCTTCCTCCAGTACCAGTTCGTGGTGCCGTTCGGTGCGGAGGGCACCCTGCGGCGCTGCCTGGAGATGCTGGCCGAGTCGGGCCAGGCGTCCTTTCTCGCGGTGCTCAAGCGGTTCGGTGCGGTGGGCGACGGCCACCTCTCGTTCCCGTCCCCCGGATGGACGCTCGCGCTCGACCTGCCGGTCGGCGCGGTGACCCTCGGTGGACTGCTGGACCGCCTCGACGCCGAGGTCCTGGCCGCCGGAGGTCGGTTCTACCTGGCCAAGGACTCCCGCCTGCCGGCCTCGGCGATGGCGCAGATGTACCCGCGGCTGGACGAGTGGCGCGCGGTGCGCGCCGAGGCCGACCCGCGCGGGGTGTTCACCTCGGACCTGGCAAGGAGGCTCGACCTGTGAAGGATGCCATCGGCAACGTGCAACGGATCCTGGTGCTCGGAGGGACGTCGGAGATCGCACTCGCGACCGTCCAGAAGATCACCGATGGGCGCCCCGGTGCGGAGGTGACGCTCGCGGCACGACCGGGGCCGCGCCGACGCGACGCGGCGTCCGTGCTGGCGGGGCGCGGTCTCGCCGTGACCGAGCTCGACCTGGACGTGAGCGACCGGAGGTCGTACGAGCGTGCGATTGCCGCGACCTTCGACACCGGGAGGGACGTCGACGTCGTCCTCGTCGCGTTCGGGCTCCTCGGCGACCAGGAGCTCGCGTGGCAGAACCTCGACGCCGCGCTCGAGATGGTCCAGGTCAACTACGCGGCTGCGGTCGGCTGCGGCGTGCTGGTGGCCGCACGGCTGCGTGCACAGGGTCACGGCACGATCGTGGCATTCTCGTCGGTCGCCGGTGAGCTCGCGCGCCGGTCGAACTTCTTGTACGGCTCGACCAAGGCCGGGATGGACGCGTTCTTCACCGGTCTCGGCGACGCCGTCGCACGGGACGGGGTCGAGGTGCTCGTGGTGCGGCCCGGCTTCGTCCGGACGCGGATGACCGCCGGGCTCCGCCCGGCGCCGCTGTCTCAGACGGCGGACCAGGTCGCGGCAGTGGTGTCCGAAGGCCTGCGGACCGGGCGGGACCGTGTGTGGGCGCCGAGCACGATGCGGTGGGTCATGTCCGGCCTGCGGCACCTGCCTCGGGCCGTGGTCCGCCGCTTGCCGGTCTGACGCCCGCACGTCGATCGGCCCGGCAGTGCGACCCGTGCACAGGGGCGACTGTTGCCACCCGCGGGTCCGGCTGAACCGCTACAGGTACACCGAGCCGATCAGGCACGCGGCCCACGCGGCACCGAGCGCCAGGAGCACCCGGTCGTGGAGGACGACCTCCTCCGGCTCCCCGGCGGCACCGCTGTCGACGTCCACCGCGTACCTCAGCAGTGCCATCACGAAGGGCACGATCGAGATGACGCTCCATTCGTTCGACGTCGCATCCCGGATCGCGAAGGCCCAGAGCGCGTACGTGGTCACGAGCACCCCGGCCGACAGGGTCCAGACGAACCTGAGATAGGACGCCGTGTACCGCGCGAGCACGGGCCGTCCCGGATCGCCGGTCGTCTCGCTCGAACGCATCTCGGCGTACCGCTTCCCGCCCGCCATGAACAGGGACCCGAAGCCCGCGGCGATGAGGAACCACTGGGACAGCGCGACGTGGGTCGCGACACCCCCGGCGATCGCGCGCAGCAGGAAACCCGACGCGACGCTGACGAGCTCGATGACCGGCTCGTGCTTCATGCCGAGGCAGTACCACAGCTGTACCGCCTCGTAGACCGCGACCACGACCAGCAGCTGCCAGTCGAGCAGTGCGGAGACGACGAGCGCGGCCGGCAGCAGCGCCGCTGCTGCGATCCACGCGTCGCGGACCGACAGCGCTCCCGAGGCGACAGGGCGCCGACGCTTCGTCGGGTGTGCGCGGTCGATCTCGACATCGATGGCGTCGTTGACGAGGTAGATGCCGGATGCCGCGAGCGTGAACGCGACCACCGCGACCAGCATCGCGACGAGAGCCCGAGGGTCGAACGCCACCCCGCCGACGACCGGTGCGGTCAGGACCAGGACGTTCTTCGTCCACTGCCGCGGCCGGCAGGCTCGGAGCAGGATCCGCGCGCGCCTCACGGGAGGGGGTCGACTCGCGCGGGTGCGAGCCATCGCCCGATCACCACGCCGATCACCCCACCGGCAGCGACGTCGCCCGGGTAGTGCACGCCGAGCGCGACACGGCTCGCCATCATCGCGGGGACGACCGTCAACGGCCAGCGGTGCCCGAGCAGACGCGAGTAGGCGACCGCCGCAGCCGTGGTCGACGCCGCGTGGGAGGAGGGAAAGCTCCAGTCGCTCGGCGTGGTGTCGAGGACGTGGATCCGCGGGTCGCTCGGGCGGTGGCGGCGTACGAGGCGCTTGAGGACGACGCTCACACCGTGCGCGGCGACGACTGCGCCCGTGGCGCGCAGCCAGTCCCTGCGCCGCGACCGGTCGAGAGCGGCACCCACCAGACCGAGCGCTGTCCACCCGGCAGCGTGCTCACCGACGCGACTGAGGATCCGCGCGCCGCGCAGGACGCCACTCCCGGACAGGAGCCCCTGGACCCGGACGACGACGTCGACGTCCAGGTCGTGGACGCGCGTCATCGTGCGAGGACGGCGACGAAGTCGCGGGTCGAAGGCTGCAGGTACCGGCTCGGGTTCGGCTGCTCGTCCGCAGTGAGCATGTGCGGTACCGCGATGCCGGGGCTCGGGTGGGTGTAGGTGATGAAGTTCGTCCATGCCTTGTTGATGTCCATCTCCATGGCCCGGACCGCACCCGCGTCGCGTGCGATCGTCGCCAGCGTGCGCACGGAGAGGGCGTCCCCGGCGACGAACACGAGAGACCCGTCGGCGCGGATGCCCAGGGCCGTCCGCCACACGTACGTCGCGTTGCCGACCGTCTTGCCCCAGGTCCGGGTCGTGGTGCTGTCGATGTCCGCTGCGAGGGTGCCGTTGTCCACGAGCAGGTCGAGGTTCTGGCGGACGGCGACCACATCGGGACCGGGTGTGCCACCGCCCCACTTCACGACGTCCGCGTGGCCGTCCTTGTAGATGACCATCGACGCGGCACCGGTCCGCAGCGGAACGGCGGTCTGGCCGTCCTGCCAGTAGCCGCCCCGCGAGTCGGCCATCCGGAAACCGGAGTTGAACGTCGCGACGAGCGCGTCGCGCTCGCTCGTCGGCACGTCCGTCGGTTGGAGCCAGCCGGACCCGCCGGGAACCTGGTAGCCGGGGTGCAGCTCCATCTTCAGCAGCGACTGGTCGATCACGGTCACGCCCGTGAGGTAGCTGGTGTGCAGGGCGTCCGGACGCAGGAATGCTGCCTGGATCGCCGGCTTACCGTGCAGGGTCACCAGCGGTTGCCACTGCCCCTCACCCGGCAGGGCAGGCTGCGTCTGGGTGGCGATCGGCTGCAGCCCGGTCGGCACGCCGAACACCTGAGCGGTCGGCTCAGCGGTCGGCTGCGGGCTCGGCCCCGCGGACGCGGCCGTCTCGGTCGGGATCGCACCGGCGAGCGCGCCGCCGACCTTCGGCGGGGCGAGCTGGTACTGGATCCGCTCCAGCTCGCTCACGACACCACCCATGCCATGGAACCTCGCCCACTCCGCGAGCCGGGCCGTCACCGTGTCGGTTCCCGGTGCCATCAGGACGCCGCCGACCGACCACGACAGCCACGCGACCGGGATGACCATGACCACGCCGGTGCGGCGCATCCAGATGCGCCGCCTGCTCACACGTCTACGCACTCGCGCGACTCCGACCCGGCTCTCCGCGCTGCTCGCCAACGTCCCGTCCTTTCGTCGCCTCCCCGTAGTGGTTGAGGTGCCCGGGACAGGGTGCCGTGCGTTGCTGCGAACATCCTGACAGAGAACCGACCGAACCCTGGGTCAGGGCGGATCGATCGGTACAGGTGGCGAGGTGGGGAGCGGAGAGTCCGCCAGCCGCCGGCGCACTCAGTGCCTAGGCTCGGCGCATGACGAGCGTCCTGTGGCTCCGGCGGGACCTCCGCCTTCGTGACCATCCGGCGCTCGTCGCGGCGCACGAGTCGGCGGGTGGCGGTGGCGTGCTCCCGGTCTTCGTCGCCGACCCGCGGCTGCTGGGCCCCTCAGGTCGCGTGGCGGCGCTCGTGGAGGCCCTGGCGAGCCTGGATGAGACGTACGACGGCGCTCTCGTGATCCGGTACGGCCGACCGGTCGAGGTCCTGCCCGCTCTCGTGCGCGAGGTGGGGGCGACGTCCGTGCACGTGAGCGCGGAGACGACGCCGTACGGCCGGCGTCGCGACGACCAGGTCCGCGCGGCACTGCCGGTCGGCGTGCCATTGGTGGCGACCGGGAGCCCCTACGCGGTCACGCCGGGACGGGTGCTCAAGGCGAACGGCAGCCCGTATCGCGTCTTCACACCGTTCGCGCGCGCGTGGCGTGAGCACGGGTGGCGGCGGCCGGCCGACGTGCCGACGGGGCTGCGCTGGTATCGCGGTCCGCGGTCCGATCGCGTGCACGCCCTGCACCCGGGACGTGGCCCAGCGGCGGTCGGTTCGGTCAGTGAGGACGAGGCGCACGCGCGCTGGCACGGGTTCCTCGACTCGGGTGTCGCGGACTACGGTGCGACGCGCGACCGCCCGGATCTCGACGGGACCTCGGGGATGTCCGCACAGCTCAGGTTCGGCACGATCCATCCGCGCACGATGCTCGCCGATCTTGCTGCGGGGGCGTCGTTCGGGTCGGGTGCCGCGACCTTCGTGGACGAGCTGTGCTGGCGCGAGTTCTACGCCGACGTGCTCTGGCACGAGCCTGCGTCAGCCTGGGCGGACCTCCGGACCGACCTGACCGAGATGCTCTACGACGCGCCGGACGGTCCAGGTGCCACGGCGTGGACGGAGGGGCGAACCGGTTACCCGTTCGTCGACGCCGGGATGCGCCAGCTGGTACGCGAGGGCTGGATGCACAACCGCGTCCGGATGGTGACCGCGAGCTTCCTCGTCAAGGATCTTCACGTCTGGTGGCCGCACGGCGCTCGGTTCTTCCTGGTACACCTGCGCGACGGAGACATCGCCTCCAACACCCACGGGTGGCAGTGGGTCGCCGGGACCGGCACCGACGCTGCGCCGTACGTCCGGGTGTTCAACCCGGTGCTGCAGGGTGAGCGGTTCGATCCGCGGGGCGACTACGTGCGGCGGTACGTGCCAGAGCTCGCGCACGTCGATGGCCCGGCGGTGCACCGCCCGTGGGACGTCCCGGACGGACTGGCCCACGGGTACCCGAGCCGGGTCGTCGACCACGCGGCGGAGCGGGTCGAGGCGCTGCGGCGACACGCCGAAGCCCGCCGGGCGGCCGAGACCCATGCCCGTCGGGACTGACGTGCTCAGGCGGGGACGTGTCAATGCGCACCGCTCCGTGACTTCCTCCGACGATCGTGACGGCGAGTCGATCGAGGGTCGGGTCAGCGACCCGAGTGCACGGATGCGTCGGATGCGACGACGCCGACGGCCCCCTTGGCGAGGGCGATGTCCGCAGCGGCGGGAGACGGCACGACATGTCCGATCACGGGTTTGCCGAACGCACGCACGGCTGACCACGCCGAGCTGCTCGCGGAGTAGTCCATCCCGAGGATGTCCCAACGCCCCTGGTACTCCTCGAGCTGCGACATGTCTGAGCCGTAGAAGTATCCCCAACGGCGATAGCCGTTATCCGCAGCGTCTCGTGCCCAACCTGTGGTGTTCCGAGAGTCACCGGAGATGCCGTATCCCTTGCACACCAGACGGTCTTGCGGGGTACCGGCGAGCCCGTTCATCTTGGTCAGCAGCTCACCCGCGTGCTGCAGAGCGGACTTCGGGTCGATGAAGATCACGTGCGACCCGTAATACCTGTCGAGGAGCTCCTCCCATCGCATGTACGGTCGGTCGGGTTGCGACGGGTCGTCCACGGCGTTCGATCCAAGAATGCGGTACTCCTGGACCTGGGCCCAGCTCATCGTGCTGGCCTTGGCCTGAACGGCCCTGGAGGTCCTGTCGAGCGTGTCGTCGTGAAGACCGAACCAGACGCCGTCGGCCGTGCGGGCGAGCGAGAGCTCTAGCGCATCGAACCCGGCCTCGACGGCCTTCTCGTACGCATACAGGCTCATCTCGGGCC
>DATKTF010000019.1:0-3567 GCA_035531255.1 Cellulomonadaceae bacterium | reverse complement strand
TTGCCCATCCGGAAGGGGACCACGCCGCCGGCGACGTAGGCGCTCGACTGGTTGACCAGCCCGGACAGCGCCGACGACAGCAGATTGACCTCGACGTGCTGCCCGCGCCCGGTGGTGTGCCGGGAGCTCAGCGCGGCGAGGATCCCGATGGTCGCGTGCAGTCCGGCCATCACGTCGAAGACCGAGATCCCCGCACGGAAGGGCTCTCCCGACGGGCTCCCGGTGAGGCTCATCAGACCCGAGACGGCCTGCACGATCAGGTCGTAGCCGGGGAGCGACGCCGCCTTCGGGCCGCTCCCGAACCCACTGATCGACGCATAGACGACGCGAGGGTTGCTCGCCGTGACGGCGTCGTAGTCGAGTCCGTACCGCGCGAGTCCCCCGGGCTTGAAGTTCTCGACGACGACGTCGGCGCGGCGCGCGAGCTCCTGGGCGGCGAGGCGGTCGTCCGGGTCCTTGAGGTCCAGCGCGATCGATCGCTTGTTCCGGTTCACGGCCAGGTAGTAGGTGGAGACGTCGCCTCGGACGGGGGGCAGCCACGAGCGGGTGTCGTCACCGCCCGGACTCTCCACCTTGACGACCTCCGCTCCGAGATCCGCGAGCAGCATGGTCGCATACGGGCCCGCGAGGATCCGGGAGAAGTCGGCGACGAGGATCCCGGAGAGCGCGCCGGACCCGGCGACCGTGTGGAGTCCCGGCTGTTCGTCGACCATGAGCGCGAGGCACCCTCTGTACGAGTAAGACGGCATACGGACAGATGTCCGTTCTGATGGAACCCAGTCTTGATCTCGCCTCTCACGACTGTCAAGGCCCAGTGAGTCACCGAGGGCCGACCCGCCCTCGCGGGCGACCGGCCTCTTGACATGTGATCCAGGTCACCTCAGAGTGGGCTAGGTCGGGAAGGTGACCGACAGGCGGACGATGGTCCGCATTTGACCGTCCCTCTGGAGGAGAACATGTCCGACCGTGACGACGAGGTCCCGGCCGCGGGCCGTCCCCTGGTGCTGCGTGGCGGCACGGTGCTGACCATGGACGACGCGCACACCGTGCTGACCGGCGCGGACGTCCTGATCGTGGGCGACCGCGTCGCCGCCGTCGGGACCGCGCTGGACGTGCCCGAGGGGACGCAGGAGATCGACGCCCGCGGCGGCATCGTGATGCCAGGGATGATCGACACGCACCGCCACATGTGGCAGACCGCGATGCGTGGGTACGGAGCCGACTGGACCCTGACCCAGTACTTCGTCTGGTACTACCTCGAGCACGGCCGGACGTTCCGACCCGAGGACGTGTACGCGGGCAACCTGCTCTCGGCGTGGGACGCGCTCGAGGCCGGCGTGACCACCACCGTCGACTGGTCCCACGGCCTGCAGACGGTCGACCACGCCGAGGCCGCGGTCGACGCGCTCCAAGCGGTACCGGGACGGTTCGTGCTCGCCTACGGCAACATCCAGGCAGGCCCCTGGGAGTGGACCGCCGATCCCGCCGTCCGCTCGTTCCTCGAGCGGCGTCGCCGCGGGTCGGGCGACCTGCTGGGCTTCCAGCTCGCGTTCGACGTCACCGGCGACCCGGCATTCCCGGAGAAGGCGGCGTTCGAGGCGGCCCGCGACCTCGGACTGCCCGTGACCACGCACGCAGGGGTCTGGGGTGCGACGGACGACGACGGCATCCGCCTCATGCACGAGCACGGCTTCATGACCCCGGAGACCGTCTACGTCCACGCCTCGACGCTGAGTGCCGACTCGTACCAGCGGATCGCAGCGACCGGCGGCTCGGCATCCGTGTCGACGGAGTCGGAGCAGAGCGCAGGCCAGGGCTACCCGTCGACCTGGCAGCTGCGGCGCTACGACATCCCGGTGTCGCTGTCGATGGACACCAGCGTGTGGTGGAGCAGCGACCTCTTCTCCGCGATGCGCACGACGCTCGGCGCCGACCGGTCACGCGAGCACCTCGAGGCCCACGCCGCCGGGGACACCGTCACGCACGTCCACCTGCGCGCCGAGCAGGTCGTCGACTGGGCCACGCGTGGCGGCGCCCGCGCCCTCGGCCGCGACGACCTCGGACGGCTCGAGCCGGGAGCCAAGGCGGACGTCGTGCTGATCAAGAACGACGCCTCGCCGGTCTCGTTCCCGTTGCTGAACCCCTACGGGCACGTCGCGTTCCAGTCGCAGCGGGGCGACGTGCACACCGTGATCGTCGACGGTCGCGTGGTGAAGTACGCGCACACGCTCGTCGGGGCCGACCTGCCGGCGCTCCGCCGGACGATCGACGCGACGGTCGAGCACCTGCGCTCGACCATGGGTGAGGCGGCCTGGACCCAGGGGATGAACCCGGACCGACCGCACGACGAGGTGCTCGACAACCCGTACCAGTACACGGACTACAAGTCCGAGTCCACGCACGACGCCCGGCCCGCCGTGCCTGCCGAACCCCTGCTCTGATCCCTCCCCGCCCGGCCCGGGCGTTCGGCGTGACGATCGTCCTCGCCGGGAGCCCGGGCCGTAGGCTCGCCCGTGAGCAACAGATGAGGAGGACGCACCGATGGCTGGACGGGGAACCGGTCCCGACTTCGTCGAGGCCCTGGCCCGGGGTCTCGACATCCTCGCCTGCTTCGACGCCGACCACCCGAGCATGTCCCTGACGGACGTCGCCACGGCGACCGGGCTCGCCCGTCCGACGGCGCGCCGGCTGCTGCTGACGCTCCAGGAGCTCGGCTTCGTCCGGTCGGTCGATGGCGCGTTCCGGCTCACGCCCCAGGTGCTCACCCTGGGCATGGCCTACGTCGGCGCCCTCGGCCTCTGGGAGATCGCCCGTCCCCACCTGGAGGCACTCGTCGCCCGCACCGGGGAGTCGTCGTCCATGGCCCAGCTCGACGGGTCGGACATCGTCTACATCGCCCGTGTCTCCGTCCCGAAGATCATCGCGCTGCGCGTGGAGATCGGCACCCGGTTCCCCGCGACACGGACCTCGCAGGGCAAGGTCCTGCTGGCCGCACTGACCCCCGCCCAGCTGGTGGCGACGCTCGCGCACCCCAGTCGAGCCGGTCTACCACCGCACGCCGGACCCTCGGGCGAGGAGCTGCAGGACGAGCTCACCACGGTCCGTGCGCGCGGGTGGGCGCTCGCCGACGAGGAGCTTGCGCCCGGGGTGCGGTCCGTCGCGGTACCCGTGCGCGACGGGACCGGGGCCGTGCGCGCGGCGATGAACGTCACGGTGCACGCGGCGGAGACGAGCACCGAACGACTCGTCGAGGAGCACCTCCCCCTGCTGCTGCGCACCGCGGGCGACGTGAGCGCCGAGTGGGCGCTGTGGCAGTCCCGTCCCCACGTCGACCTCGACCGTCGCGCCGCCTCTCCTGCGTCGGGCGTCACGGGCTGACCTGCGAGGGCCCGGCGGGTCGCGATGAACCTCACCGCCCGGCAGCCCGTCGAACCGGGCGCCTCGACGCGATCGCGGGTGGACGCAGACGCGTTCCGGACACGCGTGGCGCTGCTTCTGCCGTCGGGCGAGGAGGATGGCTCCCATGACGATCGACAGCACCGAGACTGGCCGCCGCCTCCGATGCGC
>DATKTF010000018.1:0-13617 GCA_035531255.1 Cellulomonadaceae bacterium | reverse complement strand
TGGTGGCGGTCGTGGTCATCGGACCCGAGCGTCTGCCGCACTATGCCGAACAGCTCGGCAGGTGGGTCCGGCAGCTGCGCGTGTTCATGCAGGACGCGCGGCGCAAGGTCGACGAGGAGCTCGGGGTCGACTCGGCCGACGTCGACTGGCAGGCGCTCGACCCGCGTCGGTACGATCCCCGCCGCATCGTGCGTGACGCGCTGCTCGACGACCTGAACGACCTCGGGGCGACCCTGAGACCGACGCCGGGCGGGCGGACCTACACGAGTGGCGCCGCGGGGGTTGCCGACGGCGTCGTCGCGGCGGCGGTCGGGGACGTCGCCGACGGGTCACTGCCGGCACCGACGTCGCCGACAGTGCCGGCGAGGGTGCCGTTCGACGACGAGGCGACCTGAGGGCGATCACGGCCGCGTGTCCGTGCGTACGGGCTCGACCGTGTTCTGATCCCGGTCGCGGACCTGCCAGAATGGCCCGATGGTCACCGCTGCACATGGCTCTGTCGGAGCGGCGCGGGCACGCATCTTCTCGGGGATGCAGCCCACCTCCGACTCTCTCCATCTCGGCAACTACCTCGGTGCCCTGACGCACTGGGTGGCGCTGCAGGACGACTACGACCCGCTGTACTGCGTCGTCGACCTCCATGCGATGACGGTGGGACCCGAGCCGGCGAAGCTGCGCGAGCGCACCCGGCGCACCGCAGCCCAGTACCTCGCGGCAGGTGTCGACCCGGAGCGTTCGATCCTGTTCGTCCAGTCGCACGTCGCCGAGCACGCCGAGCTCGCCTGGCTGCTGGGCTGCGTCACCGGATTCGGCGAGGCCGGTCGGATGACCCAGTTCAAGGACAAGTCAGGTCGCTACGGCTCGGAGGGCACGACCGTCGGGCTGTTCACCTATCCGGTCCTGATGGCGGCGGACATCCTGCTGTACGACGCCGCTCTCGTCCCGGTGGGCGAGGACCAGCGGCAGCATCTCGAGCTCTCCCGTGACCTCGCGGGGCGTCTCAACAGCAGGTACGGCGACGGGACCGCCGTCGTCCCGGAGCCGCACATCGTCAAGGCGACCGCGAAGATCTTCGACCTGCAGGACCCCGCCTCGAAGATGAGCAAGTCCGCGGCCAGCCCGAACGGCATCATCGAGCTGTTCGACGACCCGGCGGTGATCGCGAAGCGGGTCCGGTCCGCGGTGACGGACACCGAGCGCGAGATCCGCTACGACGCGGAGCTGAAGCCGGGCGTCTCGAACCTGCTGTCGATCTACTCGGCGCTGTCCGGCAGGTCGATCCCGAGCCTCGAGGCCGACTACGCCGGCAAGGGGTACGGCGACCTCAAGAAGGATCTGGCCGACGTGGTCGTCGACTTCGTCCGACCGTTCCAGGAACGCGCGAACGCGTACCTGTCCGACCCCGCCGCGCTGGACGACGTCCTCGCCGACGGAGCGGAGAAGGCACGCGCCATCGCACGCGGCACGTTGGCTCGCATCTACGACACCGTGGGGCTGCTCCCGGCGCGGGGGAGCCGGGCGTGAGACTCCCAGAGCGGGGCCACGACCAGATCCGGATCGGGGTCGCCCTGACCGTCCCGGAACCGTACGGGTCGGCTCTCCAGGAGGCGCGCGCGTCGTTCGGTGACCCGCTCGCACCCTTCATCCCGCCGCACATCACGCTGCTCGGGCCGACGGTCGTCGCCGAGGACGAGCTGGACGCCCTCGGCGCGCACCTCGCCGAGATCGCGTCGCAGTTCTCCCCGTTCGTGCTGCACCTGCGGGGCACCGGGAGCTTCCGCCCGGTGTCCCCGGTGGTGTTCGTCCAGGTGGTCGAGGGCATCTCGATCTGCGAGGACCTCGAGCGGGCCGTCCGATCCGGTCCTCTCGAGCAGGAGCTCCGGTTCAACTACCACCCGCACGTGACGGTCGCGCACGAGGTGGACGAGGACGCCCTCGAGCGCGCCTTCGACGGTCTCGCGGGGTTCGAGGCGTCGTTCGTCGTGGACGGCTTCCAGTCGTACCACCACGGTGACGACGGCGTGTGGCGACCGGAGCGGACCTATCCCTTCACCGCTCGGGCCACCGTCGTCGCGGATGCCGCGCAGGGGACCGTCTCGTAGGGTCGACGCATGCCCCGTTCCGCCGGCCCGGCGCCCCGCGCGTCGTCCGCCCGGCGGGTGGTCGAGGGCGTGAGGGGGACGCTGGCCCGGTTGCGGAGGACGCGGATCGGCCGCGCGAACGCCCGGTTCGGCGCGGCCGGTGGCGGCGTCCTCACCGGGGGCATCGCATACAGCGCGGTGTTCTCGGTCTTCGCGGCCCTGACGATCGGGTTCACGGTCTTCACCGCGATCCTCGGCGGCGACCATGCGCTCCGGTCGCGGGTCCTGGCGACGGTGTCGTCCTCGCTGCCCGGGCTCATCGACACGGGAGACGGTCGGGGCGCGATCTCCCCGGACTCGCTGACCGTGACGACAGGGTTCACCGTCGCCGGTGGCGTCGCGGCGGTCGTTCTCGTGATGAGCGCGGTCTCGTGGATGGCGGCGCTCCGGACCGGGCTCCGTGCCATGTTCGGCCTGCCCGCGGACGGTGCGAACGCCGTCGCCGGGAAGCTGAGGGAGCTCGCCGGCCTGGCCGCACTGTCGACCGGGGTGCTGGTCTCCGCGGTCCTGAGCCTGGTCCTCACCGGTGCGGTGCACTGGGTCCTGGGTGCGCTCGGGCTGGGGGCGGGCGCCGCGTGGGCCGTGCGGGTGGTCGGTGCGCTGGCCTCTCTCGTCGTCGACGCCCTCACCTTCGCGCTGCTCGTCGTGGTGCTCGCGGGAGTCCACCCGCCGCGGCGCGATCTGCTCATCGGCTCGTTGATCGCCGGGGCCGGCCTCGGCGTCGTCCGTCAGCTGGGGACGTCGGTCGTCGCCGGCACGGTCGGACGCAACGCGCTGCTCGCGTCGTTCGCGGTGATCGTGACGCTCCTCGTCTGGGTCAACCTCGTGGCGCGCATCGTCCTGCTGTCGGCAGCATGGGTCGCGACTCCTCCGATCTCCGCGCCCGCCACCCCCAGGTCGGTCGGAGCACGACGCGAGTGACGCGCGGGCGTGCGGCGACACGACGCGCCACGTGACCGGGGACGGTCGGGAGCCCGTGTCGGTGCTCGGGGGTGGGCGCGGTGACGCGACCTCAGGGACGCGAGGATCTGGTCCCGTCCACCGGTCGCAGGTCCGCGCCAGGGAGACCGCGGGCGGTCCGACTTGTCTCGTCCCATGGACACTGCTCCGGACCATGCCCGTCGTCCCGGCTCACGGGCGGCGCTGCCGTGGGTCCTCAGGCCACCGGACCTCGAGGCGCACGGCATCACCAGGGCGGACCCGCTCGGCGGCGAGGTGGTCGCGGTGGCGCACGGAGCGTGGGCCCCTCCGGGGGTCCTGCCCGCCCACCCCGACGCTCGGATCGCAGCGACGGCGCTCCGGCTCGCCCCCGGTTGCGTGGTCGGCGGGTGGGCGGCGGCCCGGCTGCACGAGCGTGCTGCCGACCCCGACGACGACCTGACGGTGTTCACGGGCGACGTGTGGCACGAGCGCGCGGCACCCGGTGGGTGGGTCGGCGACCCGTCGACGTCCGCCCGGGTCCTGGTCTGCGCCCCGCGTGCGGCGCGGCTGCGACCGGGTGACCATGCGCGGATCTTCCGCAGCGTGGTGCCCCCGGCGGACCGGACGGTCGTCGACGGCATCCCCGTCACGACACCGGTGCGGACGGCGTTCGACCTGGCGCGCCTCTGGTGGCCGCCTGCCGCGGTCGCGGCGATGGACCGGTTGCTCCACCTCGGCGCGGTGGACCTCGCAGAGGTGCAGGCGATGGCCCTCGTGCGGCATCGTTGGCGGGGGAGGCCGTCCGCGCTCCAGGTCCTGGAGAAGTCGGATGCCGGGGCGGCATCTCCCCAGGCGAGCGCGCTCCGGCTGCTGTGGCTCGACGCGGGGCTGCCACGTCCACGGTGCAACCCCGTGATCCGTGACTCTCGCGGGACGTTCGTCGCGCGCGTCGACCTTCTCGACCCCGACGTCGGCGTGGTCGGCGCGTACGACGGTGCGCACCACGCCGATGCGGCTCGACGCGGGAGCGACGCGCGCCGAGAGCAGGCCCTCGAGGGGCTCGGCCTTGCCGTCGTGCGCGCGACCGCGGCGGATGTCGCGACGGAGGCGGCGTCGACGGCGTGGCAGCGACGTCTCAGGCGCGCGTACCGTCGCCGGCGCACGAGCCGCGCCGAGACCCGGTGGCACATGACGGACGACTGACGATCGTCCGGCCGTCCTGGCCACCGCGGGAGGTGCACCGGCGACATGGACCCCGTTCCCGGTCGCCCCGCTGCCGCGCTGCTTCGCGACGACGGCCGAGGCCGCCTGGTCGGTGCCGCGTGCACGGGCCCGACGGCGCACGGGACGTCCGTTCGCGCTCACCGCGTGCCCTCGAAGCCCGTAACCTGGCACTATGTCGTCCTCGATCCCCGGCTTCCACGCCGTCATCCCGGCCGGTGGCGCCGGGACGCGCCTGTGGCCCTTGTCACGCGCCGGTCATCCCAAGTTCCTGCACGACCTCACCGGCTCCGGGCGCACGCTGCTCCAGCAGACGGTGGATCGACTCGTACCGTTGACGGGCGCCGGCGGCGTGATGGTCGTGACCGGCGAGCGACACGTCGACGCCGTGCGCGCCCAGGTCCCGGAGGTCGCTGCGGCCGACGTGCTCGCCGAGCCGTCACCCCGTGACTCGATGGCGGCGATCGGCCTCGCGGCAGCGGTGCTCGCCCGGCGCCACGGTGACGTCGTGCTCGGCTCGTTCGCGGCCGACCACGTCATCGACGGCACGGACGTGTTCGAGGGCGCGATCCGCGAGGGCGTCGCCGCGGCGCGGGCGGGCTACGTCGTGACGATCGGCATCGCGGCGACGGAGCCGTCGACGGCGTTCGGTTACGTCCGCAGCGGTGCGCTCCTGGGGATCGAGGGTGGCCCGGGGGTCCGGCTCGCCGCAGGTTTCACCGAGAAGCCGGATGCCGAGACCGCGGCCGAGTACCTCGCGACGGGCGAGTACCGGTGGAACGCGGGGATGTTCCTGGTGCGCACCGAGGTGCTGCTCGACCACCTCGCCACCCAGCTCCCGACCCTGCACGACGGTCTGCGGGCGATCGCGGCGGCATGGGACACCCCGGACAGGGCGACGGTGCTGGCCGCCCGGTGGCCGTCGCTCCCGAAGATCGCGATCGACCACGCGATCGCCGAGCCGGTCGCCGCCGCCGGTGGGGTCGCCGTGGTCCCGGGAGACTTCAGCTGGGACGACGTCGGGGACTTCGCGTCCCTGGCCGCGCTCCTGCCCAGCACCGATGACGGCGCGCGCGTCCTCGGGCCTTCGACGCTCGCGTCGCTCGTCGACTCCGCGCGCGCCCTCGTGATCCCCGCCGCGGGTCGCCAGATCGCTATCCTCGGGATTCCCGACGCCGTCGTCGTCGACACCCCCGACGCGCTGCTCGTCACGACGCTGGCGCACGCCCAGCAGGTCAAGACCGTCGTCGACCGACTGCGGGCCGACGGCCGGGTCGAGCTCCTGTGACGCGCGGGGCCCGCGACGCCGGCGGCGCGTCGGCGCCGGGGAACGGCGAGCCCCTCCTCGGCCGGCTGGCCGCGTCGGCTGCGGGGCTCCGCCAGGAGCTCATCGAGACCCGACGCGACCTGCACGCGCACCCGGAGCTCGCGCGCACGGAGCTGCGGACCACGCAGGTCGTCGCGGACCGACTGCGCCGCGCGGGTCTCTCGCCGCGACTGCTCCCCGGGAGCGGGCTGGTGTGCGACATCGGTCCCAGCTCGACCGACTCGGGCCGACTCCGCGTCGCGCTCCGGGCGGACCTCGACGCGCTGCCGCTCCTGGAGACGTCCGGTGTGCCCTGGGCCTCGACGCACCCCGGCGTCTCTCACGCGTGCGGCCACGACGTCCACACCACAGCCGTGCTCGGGGCGGGACTCGTCCTCGCCGGTCTGGCGGCAGACGGACTCCTGCCGACGGGCGTGCGGCTGATCTTCCAGCCGGCCGAGGAGGTCCAGCCCGGTGGATCGCTCGACGTGATCGCAGCCGGTGGGCTCGACGGGGTGAGCCAGGTGTACGCGGTGCACTGCGACCCGAAGGTCGACGTCGGGCAGGTCGGCACACGGATCGGCCCGATCACCTCGGCATCGGACGAGGTCGCGGTCACCGTGACCAGCGCCGGAGGCCACACGTCCCGCCCGCACCTGACCGGTGACGTCGTGTTCGCCCTCGGTCAGGTGATCACCCAGGTCCCTGCGGTGCTCGGACGGCGACTGGACCCGAGGTCCGGGGTGAACCTCACGTGGGGTGCCGTCCAGTCCGGCACGGCGCACAACGCGATCCCGACGACGGGCACGGTGCGCGGGACTCTGCGGTGCCTGGACGTCCGTGCATGGGAGCGCGCGTCGCAGGTCTTCCACGCGGCCGTCGAGCAGGTCGTCGCACCGTACGACGTCGAGGTCGAGGTGCGTCACCACCGCGGAGTGCCACCGGTCGAGAACGACGAGCACGCCACCGCGGTGCTCGAGGCGGCCGCGCGGGACGTGCTCGGCCCCGGATCGGTGCTGCTGACCGAGCAGTCGCTCGGCGGTGAGGACTTCGCGTGGTACCTCACCCGGGTCCCTGGCGCGTTGGCGCGGCTGGGGACGCGAACACCCGGCGGACAGACCTTCGACATCCATCAGGGGAACCTGCAGGTCGACGAGCGAGCGATCGAGCTCGCGGTCCTGCTGCTGGCCAGGAGTGCCCTTCTCGCGGGTGCCGTCCCGAGCACCGGGACGGCCCGTCCCAGTGGTCGGTCGAACATTCCGACTGCATAACGAACAGCGGGCAAACGGCCCGTTCGCCACACACGGAACACACAGCGATCGCTAGTGTTCGGTGCATGCGAGCCGGGACGACGCCGCAGGTCGCAGGGGTTTTGTCGCCTCCGCTCCTGCCCCGCGTCCGCCCGTCGGCCGACCATCGATCAACCAGGAGTTCTACGTGAAGAACATCATTCGCACGGCAGCGTTCGCCGGGATCGCGGCGCTCGCGCTCGCGGCGTGCGGCAGCGCGCCGAGCACGACCACCCCGTCCGGGACGACCGGCAGCTCCTCGAGCGCCGCCGCCGTGAACTACAAGGCGTGCATGGTCTCGGACGCCGGCGGCTTCCAGGACAAGTCGTTCAACCAGTCGGGCGCCGAGGGCCTCGACAAGGCCAAGGCGGACCTCGGCATCACCGAGGTCAAGGTCGAGTCCACCGCCTCGACCGACTTCACGCCGAACATCGACAACCTCGTCTCGCAGAACTGCGACCTGATCATCGGCGTCGGCTTCAACCTGGCCGGTGCGATCCAGACAGCCGCGAACGCGAACCCGAAGATCAACTTCGCGCTCGTCGACAGTGCGTTCTCGGACGCGAACTTCAAGCCGGTGACGCTGGCGAACGGCAAGCCGCTGCTCTTCAACACGCAGGAGGCCTCGTTCCTTGCGGGCTACGTCGCCGCGGGCATGACCAAGACGGGGAAGGTCGCGACCTTCGGTGGCATGCAGCTCCCGTCCGTCACGATCTTCATGGACGGTTTCGCCGACGGTGTCGCGCAGTACAACACCGACAACAGCAAGTCCGTGAAGGTCCTCGGCTGGGACAAGGCCGCGCAGACCGGCTCGTTCACGGGTGACTTCGACAACCAGGCCAACGGGCAGAACCTCGCCAAGGGCTTCATCGACCAGGGCGCCGACATCATCATGCCGGTCGCCGGACCGGTCGGGCTGGGCGCTGCGGCGGCCGCCAAGGCGGCAGGCAACGTCGAGATCATCGGCGTCGACCAGGACTGGTACCTGTCGGCCCCGGAGTACAAGGACATCGTCCTCACCTCCGTCATCAAGGAGATCGGGCAGTCGGTCTACGACACCGTCAAGCAGGGCGTGGACGGCAAGTACACGTCGACGCCGTACGTCGGCACGCTGGCGAACGGCGGCATCGACATCGCGCCGTTCCACAGCTTCGACTCGCAGGTCCCGGCCGCGCTCAAGACCAAGGTCGCGGACCTGAAGAAGGCCATCATCGACGGCAGCCTCAAGGTCACGTCGCCGAGCTCGAACTGATCCCCGCTCGCCCAGCGGCTGATCAGCGGTCGAACGACGGCTGACCAGCAGTTGTGCAGCACTGCGCACACCGATGGCCCAGACAGGTCACCTGTCTGGGCCATCGGTCCGTGGGGCGCCGCATCCGGAGCCTCCCGCCCGGCTAGGGTGCAGCCACGGACCACGACGAAGGAGTAGTGCCGCGTGAAGCTCGAGCTGCGGGGTATCACCAAGCGCTTCGGCAGTCTTGTCGCCAACGACCACATCGACCTCGTGGTCGAGCCGGGCGAGATCCACGCCCTCCTCGGCGAGAACGGTGCCGGGAAGAGCACGCTGATGAACGTGCTCTACGGGCTGTACGACCCCGACGAGGGCCAGGTGCTCCTCGATGAGGCACCGGTCACGTTCGCGGGACCGGGCGACGCCATGGCCGCCGGGATCGGCATGGTGCACCAGCACTTCATGCTCGTTCCCGTGTTCACGGTCGCCGAGAACGTGGTGCTCGGCCACGAGCCGGTCCGTGGTGCCCGGATGATCGACCTCCCCCGCGCGAGGCGGCTGGTCCGCGAGATCTCGGACCGCTTCGGTTTCGACGTCGACCCCGACGCGCTCATCGAGAACCTTCCGGTCGGCGCCCAGCAGCGCGTCGAGATCATCAAGGCGCTCTCGCGTGACGCGAACGTCCTCATCCTCGACGAGCCGACTGCGGTGCTCACCCCGCAGGAGACCGACGAGCTGATCGGCATCATGCGCCAGCTCAAGGCCGCGGGGACGTCGATCGTCTTCATCACCCACAAGCTGCGCGAGGTCCGCGCCGTCGCCGACGTGATCACCGTGATCCGGCGGGGCAAGGTCGTGGGCAGCGCCCCGCCGAGCGCGCCGGAGACGGAGCTCGCCTCTCTCATGGTCGGCCGGTCGGTCGACCTCGGTGTCACGAAGAGGCCCGCCGAGCTCGGTGAGGCCGCCCTGCGCGTGACAGGGCTGTCCGTGATCGACCACGCCGGGGTGCTGCAGCTCGACGACGTCACCTTCGAGGTCGCACGTGGGGAGATCCTGGCGGTTGCCGGCGTCCAGGGCAACGGCCAGACGGAGCTCGCCGGGGCGATCCTCGGGCTGCAGAAGCCGGTGGCCGGCTCCGTGCTGCTCGACGGGACCGAGCTCGTCGGGGCGGGGGTGCGTGACACGCTGCGCGCGGGTGTCGGCTACATCCCGGAGGACCGCTCCGACGACGGCATCATCGGCTCGTTCTCGGTCGCCGAGAACCTGATCCTCGACCTGCACGACCGCCCGCCGTTCGCACGCGGGATCTCGCTCGACCCGGCCACGGTGGCGGCGAGTGCCGCGCAACGTGTCGAGGAGTACGACGTCCGGCTGACCTCGGTCCAGGACCCTATCAGCACGCTCTCGGGTGGCAACCAGCAGAAGGTCGTCCTCGCGCGCGAGATGTCCCGGCCGCTGCGACTGCTCATCGCGTCACAGCCGACCCGCGGTCTGGACGTCGGGTCGATCGAGTTCGTGCATCGGCGCATCATCGCCGAGCGTGACGTCGGGACGCCGGTGCTGCTGATCTCGACCGAGCTCGACGAGGTCCTTGCCGTCGCGGATCGGATCCTCGTCCTGTATCGCGGCCGGATCGTCGGCATCGTGCCGCAGAAGACCGACCGGGACGTGCTGGGCCTGATGCTTGCCGGCGTCCCGCTCGACGAGGCCCGGGTCCAGGCGGCCGCGCACCACACGGCCCTGGGCGCGGCCGACATCATCGCCACCCAGGAGGAGGGCTCGTGAGCGACAACGCATCGGCACCTGCGGCCGTACCGGCACCGGCGGTGCCGACGGGCGCGGAGCCGCCGGAGCCGTCCCGGAGCGAGACGATCCTGCGGGAGATGCTCTCGAGCAGCTGGCTCGTCACGACGCTCGCGATCGTGCTCGCCCTGGTGATCTCGGGCGTCCTCATCGCCGCGGCGGACACCACCGTGCAGAGCACGGCCACCTACCTGTTCGCGCGGCCGAGCGACTTCCTGTCCGCGGCGTGGCACGCGGTCGCGAACGCCTACGTCGCGCTGTTCCAGGGTTCGATCCTCGACACCGGCGCGCCGACCTTCGTGCGCGCGATCAAGCCGCTGACGGAGACGATGACGGTCTCGGTCCCGATCATCCTGGCCGGTCTCGGCCTCGGGATCGGATTCCGCGCGGGGATGTTCAACATCGGTGCGCAGGGCCAGATCATCCTGGGTGCCGTGTTCGGGGGCTACATCGGGTTCGCCTTCGACCTGCCGGCGGGGCTGCACGTGCTCCTCGCCGCGATCGGGGCGGCGATCGGCGGCGGACTGTGGGCCGGCATCGCGGGATTCCTCAAGGCCCGCACCGGTGCGAACGAGGTGATCGTGACGATCATGCTCAACAACATCGCGATCTACCTGATCGGGTACCTCCTGACGACGTCGGCGTTCCAGCGGCCCGGCAGCAACAACCCGATCTCACCCCCCATCAAAGCCACCGCGCTGTACCCGCACCTCCTCGGCAGCCAGTTCCGGTTGCACGCCGGCTTCCTGGTGGCCATCGCGGCGACGGTGTTCGTGTGGTGGCTCATGGACCGCTCGACGATCGGGTTCCGCTTCCGGGCGGTGGGGGCCAACTCGAAGGCGGCCCGCACGGCGGGCATCTCGGTCAACACGAACTACATCTGGGTGATGGTGATCGCCGGTGCCCTGGCGGGGCTCGCCGGCTCGGCGCAGGTGCTCGGGACGGAGAAGGTGCTCTCGATCGACGTCGCGGCGAGCTTCGGCTTCGACGCGATCACGGTCGCGCTGCTCGGACGGTCGAAGCCGCTCGGGACGTTCCTGGCGGGACTGCTGTTCGGTGCGCTGCGCGCCGGCGGGTTCGCCATGCAGGCCCGTACCGGTACGCCCATCGACATCGTGCTCGTCGTGCAGTCGCTGATCGTGCTGTTCATCGCGGCCCCACCGCTCGTCAGGTCGGTGTTCCGACTGTCGTCGCGGGGAGCGTCCCGTCGATCGACCCGTACCGTGAAGGAGGCCGCAGCGTGAGCACCGTGACCGCACCGCCACAGAGCGCCGCAACCGACCCGTCGGCGCCCCGCAGCACTCCCCTCGCGCCGATCAGCTGGCGTGCGCCGATCGTCTACGGCGCGCTGGGGCTCCTCACGTTCGTCGCGTTCGGGCTGCTGCCCACCGGCGGGAAGTTCACCACCTTCACGTTCTCGACCGGCACGGACCTCTTCGCGATCTCGCCCGTGCGCGTCCCGTCGAAGACCGCGGCGATCGTCCTGACCCTCATCGCGCTGGCCGTCGCCGTCCTCTCGTTCGTGACGACCCGGCTCCGTCAGCGGATCGGTCCGTGGCTCCCGGCGCTCTTCGGGGTCGTCGAGGTCGTGGCGCTCCTCACCTGGGCTGTCGCGGGCAAGTCGAACCCGCTCCCGGTGACGGGGCTGCTCGCGGGGTCGCTCTTCCTGGCGACGCCGCTGGTCTTCGGCTCGCTCTCGGGGCTCCTCTGCGAGCACTCGGGGATCATCAACATCGCCATCGAGGGCCAGCTGCTCGCCGGCGCGTTCCTGGCTGCCGTCGTGGGCACGCTCACCCAGAACGCGTACGTCGGCCTGATCGCGGCGCCGATCGCCGGGGTCCTCGTGGCGCTCCTGCTGATCCTGTTCTCCATCCGGTACCGCGTCGACCAGATCATCGTCGGCGTGGTGCTCAACGTCCTGGTCGTCGGCGTGACGAGCTACCTGTTCTCGACCGTCATGAAGGACAACGCGTCGACCTGGAACTCGCCGCCGCGGCTCGCGACCCTGTCGATCCCGCTCCTCTCGAAGATCCCGATCCTCGGACCGGTGCTCTTCCAGCAGAACGTCCTCGTCTACCTCATGTACGTCGTCGTGGTCGTGCTGCAGATCATGCTCTTCCGGAGCCGGTGGGGGCTGCGGATGCGCTCGGTCGGAGAGCACCCGCTCGCGGCGGACACCGTCGGGATCAAGGTCAACCGGACCCGGATCCGCAACACGATGCTCGGCGGGGCCGTCGCAGGCCTGGGCGGGGCCTTCTTCACGGTCGCGGCCGGGCTTGCGTTCGGCAAGGAGATGACCGGGGGGAAGGGGTACATCGCCCTCGCCGCGATGATCCTCGGACGCTGGAGTCCCAAGGGTGCGCTCGCCGCGGCACTGCTGTTCGGCTTCTCGGACAACCTGCAGGTCGTGCTCGGGATCATCGGGACCCCGATCCCGAGCCAGATCATGCTGATGACCCCGTACGCGGTCACGATCTTCGCCGTCGCAGGGCTCGTCGGCCGGGTGCGCGCACCCGCGTCCGAGGGCATCCCGTACGTCAAGTGAGCAGGGACGAAGCCACCGTGACCGACAGCTCGAGCATCGACTGGGACGCCTTGCGGATCGCAGCCAGGGACGTGATGACGCACGCCTACGTGCCGTACTCGCAGTTCCCGGTCGGCGCGGCCGCGCTGGTCGACGACGGACGCGTGATCGTCGGCTGCAACGTCGAGAACGCGTCCTACGGCCTGACGCTGTGCGCCGAGTGCGCGCTCGTGTCGGGTCTGCACGTCTCCGGTGGCGGACGCCTGATCGCCTTCACCTGCGTCGACGGCCACGGGAACGCACTCATGCCGTGCGGGCGCTGCCGCCAGCTGTTGTGGGAGCACGGGGGTGCTGACCTGCTCGTCGACTCGGTGAGCGGGATCAGGCCGATGAGCGAGGTGCTGCCGGACGCCTTCGGACCGGACGATCTGCGCGACCGGTCCTGAGCAGGTCGTCAGCCTTCCAGCGGCACCCAGCGGCACCCAGCCGTACCCAGTGACTAGGAGCACAGATGAGCCACGAGGCTTTCGACGCCGTCGACGTCATCGTCACCAAGCGTGACGGGCGGCGACTGAGCGATCAGCAGATCGACTGGGTGATCGACGCGTACACGCGCGGAGTCGTCGCCGAGGAGCAGATGTCCGCCCTCAACATGGCGATCCTGCTGAACGGGATGGATCGCGCGGAGATCGCCCGCTGGACCGCCGCGATGATCGCCTCGGGCGAGCGGATGGACTTCTCCCGGCTCTCGCGACCGACAGCCGACAAGCACTCGACGGGTGGGGTCGGCGACAAGATCACGCTCCCGCTCGCACCGCTCGTCGCCGTCTTCGGCGTGGCCGTTCCTCAGCTGTCGGGTCGGGGGCTCGGGCACACGGGCGGGACGCTCGACAAGCTCGAGTCGATCGCGGGCTGGCGTGCCGCGCTCAGCAACGAGGAGATGGTCGCGCAGCTCGAGAACGTCGGCGCCGTGATCTGCCAGGCCGGCTCCGGACTCGCGCCGGCCGACCGCAAGCTGTACGCGCTGCGTGACGTGACCGGCACGGTCGAGGCGATCCCGCTGATCGCCAGCTCGATCATGAGCAAGAAGATCGCCGAGGGGACGGGTTCTCTCGTGCTCGACGTGAAGGTCGGTTCGGGCGCGTTCATGAAGGACGAGGACCGCGCTCGTGAGCTCGCGC
>DATKTF010000017.1:0-4316 GCA_035531255.1 Cellulomonadaceae bacterium | reverse complement strand
GGCCATGTTCGACGTCATGCGGTTCTGGTTCGACCGCGGGGTCGACGGCTTCCGGGTCGATGCCGTGTGGCGCCTCATCAAGGACGAGAAGCTGCGGGACAACCCCCCGGGTGACGAGGGCGACTCGTTCGAGATCGGCGGGGCGCTCGCGCACACGGCCGTCAGGCAGGTGCAGAAGTACACCGCCGACCAGCCGGAGCTCCCCGGCCTCTTAGCGGAGATGCGGACCGTGGCGGACGAGTACGACGACCGCGTGCTCCTCGGTGAGCTGCACCTCACGCTCGAGCGGGTGGCCGAGCTCGGCGGCCGCCGTGGGCTCGACATCGCCATGAACTTCTCGCTGATCGACGTCCCCTGGCGCGGGCGGTCCCTGGGCGAGCTGGTCCGCCGGTACGAGGACGCCCTCCCACCGGGAGCGTGGCCGAACTGGGTGCTCAGCAACCACGACCGGAGCCGCGTCGCGACCCGTGTCGGAGAGGACCTCCTGCGCGGTGCGCTCACCCTTCTCCTGACGCTTCGAGGGACCCCGACGCTGTACTACGGGGACGAGCTCGGCCTCCCGGACGCGCCAGTCGAGGCCTCGCGCGTCCGTGACTGCGCGGCGCTCCGCACGTACGACCTCACCCTCGGGCGCGACCCCGAACGGATGCCGATGCCGTGGACGCGCGACCCCCACGCGGGTTTCACCGGCCCCGACGTCGAGCCGTGGCTTCCCGTCCCGGACTGGGCTCCCCGCGTCAGCGTCGCGGCGCAGGAGGCCGACCCGCACTCCACGCTGCGCATGGTGCGCTCGTTGGTCAGGTACCGGCAGGCGAGCGACGCGCTGCTCCACGGCAGCGTGAGCGTCCTCTCGGACGACGACGAGCTCCTGGTGCTGCTCCGCGAGTCACCGCGCGAGACGGTGGTGATCGCGATCAGTCTCACGGACCGGAGCCGCCGTCTCGCGCTCCCCGCGGGGAGCTGGACGACGGAGTGGGGCACGGGACCGGGTCCGGTCGGTCACGTGCTCACGGGCGCCGTCGTCCTCCCGGCGTTCGAGGCGATGATCCTGCGCCGCTCCGTCGCGAGGTGACGCCTGGCAGGCCGCTCGATCGGCGCCGTCGCCGAGCAGGCAGCCGCGGGTCGCGTCTGGTCACCCCCGGGTGGCGAGGTCCTGCGGGACGGGACGCTGCGCCACACCGGTGTAGCTGCTGAGTGGGCGGATCAGCGCGTTGTGCGCGGACTGCTCGGCAATGTGCGCGGTCCAGCCGATGATCCGCGCCATCACGAAGATGGGCGTGAACAGCTGCACGTCGAAACCCATCAGGTAGTAGGTCGGGCCGGCGGGGAAGTCGAGGTTCGGCCAGATGCCCCGCTCGGCGAGCATCGTCCGCTCCATCTCCTCGTACATCGCCGTCCAGCGCTCGCCGCCGGCGACGCTCGCCGCCGTGCGCCACAGCGCGTCCTTCATGGTCGGCACCCGGGAGTCCTGGTTCTTGTAGACGCGGTGCCCGAATCCCATGACCTTCTGGTGCGCCGCCAGCGTCGTGCGCATCCAGTCGGCCGCCTCGGCCGGGTCCCCGATCTCGAGCATGGTCTGCATGACGGCCTCGTTCGCGCCGCCGTGCAGCGGACCCTTCAGTGCACCGATCGCCGCCGTGACCGCGCTGTACAGGTCCGACATCGTCGACGTGACCACGCGTGCCGTGAACGTCGACGCGTTGAACGAGTGCTCGGCGTACAGGATCAGCGAGACCTCGAAGGCGCGCGCGATCTCCGGTTCCGGTACGACGCCGAAGCACATCTGGAAGAAGTTCTGCACGTACCCGAGCGTCAGGTCGGGAGCGATGACGGGGAGGCCGCGGCGCCGGCGGAAGTCGATCGCCACGACGGTTGCGAGCTGCGCGAAGAGCGTCTCCGCCCGCACGAGGTTGGCGGCCGGGTCGCTCGTCCAGGGGTCGGGGTCCTCCGCGCCCATCCGGCTGACCGCGGTCCGCAGCGTGTCCATCGGGTGGCACGTGGTCGGGAGCGACCACACGGCGTCGACCAGTCCCGGCGAGAGCGCTCGACGAGGGCGCAGGGCCGACTCGAAGGCGGTGAGCTCGGCCGGTGCGGGGAGCTCTCCGCGCCAGAGCAGAAAGGCCACCTGCTCGATGCTGCAGTGCGCCGCGAGGTCCTGCACGGCATAGCCCCGGTAGGTCAGCGAGTTCGTCTCGGGCACGACGTTCGAGATGCTCGTCGTGTCCGCGACCACCCCGGCCAGTCCGCGGTGGATCGGCGGTTCGCCTGCTGCTGTCATCGGTCGGCACCTCCCACGGTGAAGTTGAAGACGGACGAGTCGAACTGGGTGTAGTCGGCGTAGTCGAGCAGCTCGTACAGCCGCGCACGCGTCTGCATCGCCGGGACGACCGACGACTGGGTGCCCTCGGCGGCGATCGTCCGGAGCCCGGCCTCGACCGCACCCATCGCGATCCGCAGCGTCGTGACCGGGTAGATGACCACGTTCACCCCGAGACGCTCGAGGGTCGCGACGTCGAGCAACGGACTCTTGCCGAACTCGGTCATGTTGGCGAGCAGCGGCACGTCGACACCGGCGCGGAACGCCGCGAGCTCGGACTCGTCCGTGATCGCCTCGGCGAAGATCATGTCGGCGCCCGCGTCGACGTACGCCTTCGCGCGGTCGATCGCGGCGCTGAGCCCCTCGACGCTGCGGGCATCGGTGCGCGCGCAGATGACGAAGCTCGGGTCGGTTCGGGCGTCGACGGCGGCGCGCAGGCGGGCGACCATGTCGGGGACGCTCACGACGGCCTTGTGATCGAGGTGCCCGCACCGCTTGGGGTTCACCTGGTCCTCGAGGTGCAGCCCGGCGAGGCCGGCCTGTTCGAGCACGCGGGTGGTGCGGGCGACGTTGAGCGGTTCGCCGAACCCGGTGTCGGCATCGATGAGTGCGGGCAGGTCGGTCGCCTGCGCGATCGCGCCTCCGCGCGCGGCGACCTCCGACAGGGTCGTCAGACCGATGTCCGGCAGCGCCAGATCGGCCGAGAGAGCGGCACCGGAGATGTACACGCCGTCGAAGCCCGTCTCCTGGACGATGCGGGCGACCAGCGGGGAGAACGCGCCGGGGAGGCGCAGCAGCCGGCCCGAGGCGAGGTCGGCGCGGAACGCGGCGCGCTTGGCCGCGACGGTGACGGTCGAACCGAGCATCAGAAGATCCCCCTGGTGGCCTGGGGCGTGTCCGCGAGCCGGTCGGCAGGGACGGTGAACGTGAGTCGGTGGAGCTCCCCTGGCGCCAGGTCGGGCAGGTCGGCGACGGCGGCGAGGAAGCGGTCCTGCTCGTCGTCGTCGACGACCCCGGCCGCGAGGGTGCGGAACTTGTCGACGTACTGCGGCCGGGCGAACGGGCGCGCGCCGAGCGGGTGCGCGTCGGCGACTGCGAGCTCGTCCTCGATCACCGTGCCGTCGTCGAGCGTGACGACGACGCGGCCCCCGAACGCCTGCTCGGCCGGGTCGAGGGCGTGGTAGCGACGCGTCCACTCGGGGTCCTCGACCGTCGTGATCCGGTGCCACAGTGCGACGGTGTCGGGGCGGGAGGCGCGCTCGGGCGCGTAGGACCGGACGTGGTGCCACGCGCGATCCTGCAGGGCGACCGCGACGATGTAGGTGATCGAGTGGTCGAGCGTCTCGCGGGACGCGTGCGGGTCGGACTTCTGCGGGTCGTTCGCCCCGGTCCCGATGACGGTGTGCGTGTGGTGGCTGGTGTGGATGACGATGCTCCGCACCCGCGCGGTGTCCCCGACCCGCGGGGCCATCCGACGGGCGAGGTCGATGAGGGCCTGCGACTGGTACTCGGCCGAGTGCTCCTTGGTGTAGGTCGCGAGGATGGCGCGCTTGGGCTCACCCACCTCGGGCAGGGGGACCTGGTAGACGTGCTGCGGTCCGGAGAGCAGCCAGGCGATGACCCCGTCCTCGCCCTCGTAGATCGGGGTCGGCGACGTCTCGCCGCGCATCGACCGGTCGACGGCCTCGATCGCCATCTTCCCCGCGAACGCCGGCGCGAAGGCCTTCCACGACGAGATCTCGCCCTTGCGCGACTGCCGGGTCGTCGTCGTCGTGTGGAGCGCCTGGCCGACGGCCTGGAAGATCACCTCGGGGTTCAGCCCGAGCGTCGTGCCGATCCCGGCGGCCGCCGACACGCCGAGATGCGCGATGTGGTCGATCTTGTGCTCGTGCAGGCAGATCCCCCGGGACAGGTCGACCTGGAGCTCGTAGGCCGTCGCTATCCCGCGGACCAGGTCCCGGCCGCTCAGGAGGCGGTGCTGCGCGACCGCCAGTACCGG
>DATKTF010000016.1:0-6047 GCA_035531255.1 Cellulomonadaceae bacterium | reverse complement strand
CCAGGACGCCTGCTCGCGCACGTTGACCTGGGTGTACGCGTACGGGTTGAGGTCGGCCCGCTTGGCCACCCCACGGAAGGTGATCTGGTGCAGCTTGGGCGAGCACGAGGCCACGACCAGGCCGTCCAGCTTCTTCTCCTGGATGTCCCGGATCATCTCGTGCTGGGTGCCGTCGGCGCACGCGAACATCGTGGTCTCGGCGACCACGACCTCCGGGTCGTCCTTGAACGCCTCGCGCACCTTCTCCACGTCGACGTAGTCCGAGATGTTGCCACCGCAGTGGCAGATGTAGACGCCGATGCGTCGGTCTTCGCTCATGCCAGCACCTCCGCCGCGACTGCAGCGTGCTCGACGTGTCCCGCGTGCTCGAGGTGAGCCGCGACCTGGGCGACTGCGGCCCCTGCGTGCAGGATCGAGTCGACGATGTCCTTGACGCCGGCCGCGGTGCCGGCGACGAAGACGCCGGGGATGTCGGTCCGGCCGGGTTCGAGGTCGTCGTCGGGTTCGGCGACGTAGAAGTATTCGTCGAGGCCGAGCCGTTCGCCGGTGAAGAGCTTCTCCACCTCGCGGTTCGGCTGGATCCCGACGGCGAGGACGACGAGGTCGTACTCGGCCTCGACGATCGCGCCGCCGTTCTCGATGTCCTCGTAGCGCACGATGAGATCGCCGTTGTCCTTCTCGGTGATCTTGGCCACGCGCCCCTTGATGTACTCGGCGCCCATGTCCTTGGCCTGCTCGTAGAACTCGTTGTAGCGCTTGCCCGCGGCACGGATGTCCATGTAGTGCATCGTCACGTCGGCCAGCGGCAGGGCACCCATGATCAGCTGGTTCTGCTTGACGGAGTACATGCAGCAGACCTTGGAGCACAACGGGTTGCCCGAGGTCTTGTCCCGCGAACCGGTGCACGACACGTAGGCGATGCGCTCGGGCACCTTGCCGTCACCCGGCCGGAGCACCGTGTTGAACGGGCGCGTCGGTGCGAGCAGCCGGTCCATCTGCATGCCCGTGATGACGTTCGCGTAGGTGCCGTAGCCGTACTCGGGCTTGAGGTCGGCGGCGAAGAGCTTGTAGCCGGTCGACACCACGACGGCACCGACGGTGATGTCGGAGATCACCTCGCGCTTGTCGAACCGGATCGCATCCGCGGGGCACGCCGAGACGCACTCCTGGCACTCCGAGCAGACGCCGCAGTCCAGGCAGCCGCCGGCACCCGCCCGCGCCTCGGCCTCGGTCATCGGAGGCTCGAGCTCGTCGAAGTCGACCGGTGCGGGGGAGAAGACGGTGTCCGCCGTGATGGGCTCGCGCCGGGTGTGGCTCTTCTGTCGGGCCAGCACCTCGGCCTTGTCGACCACCCCGAGCAGGTCGTCGAGCGCCGGGAAGTGCCCGAGCTCGCGGCCGTTGACCCAGTTGTCGATCATGTAGGCCGCACGCCGACCGGCGCCGATCGCCCGGGTGATGTCGGTGGCACCGCTCGTGACGTCGCCCGCCGCGAACAGGTACGGCACCTCGGTCTGCAGGGTCGTCGCGTCCACGGCGATCCGGCTGCCGCTCTCGACGCCGGTGAGGGTCGCGAACGGTGTCGGGTCGGGAGCCATCCCGATCGCGGAGATCACGGCCTCGCACGGGATCACGAACTCGCTTCCCGCGATCGGTTCCGGACGGCGCCGTCCGGACGCGTCGGCCTGCCCGAGCTGCATGCGCTGGCACCGGAGCCCGGTGACGGCACCTGCGGCGTCGGTGACGACCGAGACCGGGGCGACGAGGTACTCGAACCCGACGCCTTCCTTCTCGGCGTCGTCGATCTCGGCCGCGTGGGCCGGCATCTCGTCGCGTCCTCGACGGTAGGCGACGCGGACCTCGAGGGCGCCGAGGCGTCGGGCGGTGCGTGCCGTGTCCATCGCGACGTTGCCGCCGCCGACGACGACCACGCGCTTCCCCGCCAGCTCGGGGGCCTCGTCGAGCCGCACCTGCCGGAGGAAGTCCAACCCGGAGAGCACGCCGTCGGCGTCCTCACCCGGCACGCCGAGGGAGGTCGCGCGCGGGGTCCCGGTGGCGAGCAGCACGGCGTCGTAGCCCTCGGCCTTGAGTGCCTCGAGGTCGCTGACGGACGAGCTGGTGACGATCTCGACGCCGAGGGCCGTGACGTTCGCGATGTCCTGCTCGACGACCTCCTGCGGGAGTCGGTACGCCGGGAGCGCGTGCCGGAGGAAGCCGCCCGGCTGGCTCTCGGCCTCGTGGATGCGGACCTGGTAGCCGAGCCGCGCGAGCTGCCACGCGGCGGTGAGCCCGGCCGGACCGGATCCGACGATCGCGACGCTCTTGCCGTTGGGTGCCGGTCGGTCGATGCCCGGTCCGTCGACCTCGGCGTAGTGACGGTCGGCGGCGAACCTCTTGAGCCGGCGGATCGGGATCGTCGCCTCGAGGTCGCCGCGTGAGCACTCCGACTCGCAGGGGGCGTAGCACGCACGCCCCAACGTGCCGACCAGCGGGGTCGCATCGAGGACGAGCTGGAACGCCTCTTCGTACTTCCCGCTCCGGATCAGCGACACGTAGCCGTGCGCCTTGATGCCGGCAGGGCAGTTGTCGATGCACGGCGAGGTGCCGGCTCGCGTGATCACGGCCTTCTTCGGCACGGCCTGCGGGAACGCGATGTAGGCCGCGCGGCGTGCCACGAGGTCGGAGTTGAACTCGTCCGGCACAGCGACGGTGCACGCGGTCTGGCACTCGTTGCAGCCGGTGCAGGCGGCCCAGTCGACGAACGTCGACTTCTCCTTCACGGTGGCGCGGAACGCGCCGTTGCTCTCCCGCTTGACGCCCATGACCTCGCTGTAGGTCTTGGTGGTGATGTTGGGGTGGTTGATGGTCGACGACATCTTCGGCCCGGAGATGCAGCTCGCGCAGTCGAGGGTCGGGAAGACCTTGCTGAGCAGGATCATCCGTCCGCCGACGCTCGCCTCCTTCTCGACGAGCAGGACCTTGTAGCCCATGTCGGCGAGCTTGATCGACGACTCCATCCCACCAATGCCACTGCCGATCACGAGGACGTCGTAGTCCATCGGTGACTCCAGTTCTGTGTTGTCCGCGGCGCTGTCCGGTGACGCGACGGCGCGCTAGATGAACAGGTTGACGTTCGCCTCGTCCGCGTCGCCCAGGTAGCTCGCGACGCCGGCGAACTCGAGGCCGTCGATCAGCTCCTCGGCCCGGAGGCCCATGATGTCCATCGACATGGTGCAGGCGACCATCTTGATGCCCTGCTCGCGTGCCGTGGCGATGAGCTCCTCGAGGGACATCACGTTCTGCTGGCGCATCATCCGCTGCATGAGCTTGGGTCCGGCGCCGGCGAAGTTCATGTGCGAGAGGGCGAGGCGTCCGGGACCCCGGGGCATCATCGTGGCGAACGCCTTCTGCAGCGGGCTCTTGCGGCTGGTCGCGACCTTCTCCGGCCGCCTGAGAGCGTTGAGCCCCCAGAAGGTGAAGAACATCGTGACGTCGTCATCCATCGCCGCCGCACCGTTGGCGATGATGAACGCGGCCATCACCTTGTCGAAGTCCCCGCTGAACAGGATGATCGTCTTGCGTGTGGTGTCCACCGTTCCGGCTTCCTTCTGTCGTTGATCGTCGGTCACGGGGTGACGTCGACGGGACCCATGTCCAGCAGCATCTGCGAGAACTCGCGCATGTAGTTGACGAACGGTTCGGCGCACACCGAGCAGACGGCGGCCATCTTCAGACGCTGGGGCTCGATCCCCCTGGCCTTCATGAGCTCTTGCGCCTGCGTGACGATCCGCGACGTGCGCTCCGCGCAGTCGGGGAGGAGCGCACACTCCTCGCCGTCCGACGCGATGAACACCCCGTCGAGCCCGGTCTCGAAGGCGTGCAGGATCCATCCGGGCTTGAGGCCGCTGCTGCACGGGACGCTCATCGTCGACACCGTCGAGGAGTAGTGAAGGTGGCGGCTGCCGGCGAGGTCGATGCCCGGGTCCGAGATGTTGTTGGTGGAGAAGACGAGGATCCTCGGCGAGAACCCGGTGACGGTCGCGGTCGACACGATCAGGTCACTTCATCTTGCGGAGGTACAGGTGCAGGTAGCCGGCGTCGTCGAACGAGCCGAGGAACTCGTGGCCCATCTTCTTCGACCAGGCCGGAAGGTCCTTCAACGTCCCGGAGTCGGTGGCGAGCACCTCCATCACGCCATTGACCGGGACCCCGCCGATGGCCTTCTTCGCGGCCAGGATCGGGCCGGGGCACGAGGTTCCCCGCGCGTCGACGACCTGGGCGATCGTGAGTGCCTTGAGCTCCTCGGTGGCGACCGTCATGATGAATCCTCCTTGATAGGGCGCGCGGTGGCGCACCGTGGTGTTGCCTAGGTCCGGATCGATACAGGGCGTCGCGTCCGGGCGGCGACCGGTTCTTCCGGCCTGCTGCCGTCGCGCCGACCGGGCCGTACGGCGGGCGTCGCGCTCAGGTCCACCGTTGGACCGGTACCGATGTGCACATGCCAAGGCTGTACCCGACGCCCCTGTCGATTCAGGGTCCAACGTCCTACCCCCGGGGGTATGTCCCCTTCTACCCCCAGGGGTATGCCTCGGTGGGCTCCTGCAGGCATGCCTCGCGGTGCTGCCCGCGCGCCCGACGTCGCAGGTGAGCGGCGTGCGGGAGGTGGCTCAGCGGCGCGTCACGACGTGCGCGCGGCAGTCGACGGCGTGCCCTCCAGGGCGGACCACAGGTGGATCGTGCGCAGCGTGTACCCGGTGGCGAGGACGTCGTCGAGGGTGCCGGGATCGTTGGCGCGGGCGAACCCCAGCGCGGCAGAACCCGACAGCTCGATGCCGAAGTACAGCCGGCGGACCGACGTCGTCTCGAGCATGATCCGCTCGCCGCCGTCACCGGTGACGGCCCATGCGTGCTGACGCCAGAGTCCGCCGTCATCGAGCGCATACCCGGTCGCTACGGTGTGGGCCACCCCGAAGATCCACAGGTCGGCGCTGTTCGCACCGCTGGACCGGGCCCAGCCCGGTGCGGGGATGCTCCGGAGCGCGACCAGGCCCCCGTCCAGCAACGCCTCGAGGTACGGGTCGGGTGAGGCCGGCGGGACCACGGCGGCGCCCCCGTGGCTCAGGAGCCGGAGGCACAGCGTCGACCACCGGGTGCGGTACGCGGCCGCAGCACCCGGATCCCATGCGCTCGTGCCGACGGGTGCGGTCAGGTGCCCTGCGAGGTCGACCATCCACCCAGTGTGCGCCCCGACGGCCGACGGCGAGGGTCGTTCGGCTCCGTCGAGCGTCCCGGACTGCGAGGTGTGCCCGAGGGGCGCCTGATCGGAGACGTTCGTCCCTTTTCTGCCGTCCTGCCGTGCCCCTACGCTCGAGGCGCGTGCTGCGGCCGCGCCGTCATGTGGCCCGGTCCTGCTGGGCGTGTCCAGCCCGTGGCACGGGAGGTGACGACGGTGCACTGGCGGGGGAGCACGGGGAGCGGACGCGGCCGGGTCGTCGCTGCCCTCACGATCGCCCTCGCGACGGGTTCGCTCGCCGTCGGGTGCGCCGGAACGGCGGGGACGACGAGCGTCGGGTCCCCCCGCGTGACCTACGACCCCGCGCAGTCCTCCCGCGTCTTCCTCCCCACCGGGGAACCGGTGTCTCGCACCCCGCTCGTGGTCCTCGTGCCGGGGGGAGGCTGGGTCTCTGCCGATCCCACCGGGCTGACCGGTCTGGCGACGTGGCTGTCCGAGCGGGGCGCGGCCGTCGTCGCGATCACCTACCGGACGGCGTCGGAGGGGGCGTACTTCCCCGTGCCGGTGCAGGACATCGCCTGCGGTCTCGCCGACGCCGTCGTCCGGGTCCGTCGCGCCGGGGTCGACATCGGTGAGGTGGTGCTCGTCGGGCACTCGGCAGGCGCGCAGCTGGCCGCCGTCGTCGCGCTCGACCCCACCGTCCTCCCGGACACCTGCGCCGGTCCGCCCGTCGTCCCCGACCGGTTTGTCGGCCTCGCGGGGCCGTACGACGTGACGCGGATCGACGGCGCGGCGGACAGCCTCTTCGGCCCGGCGG
>DATKTF010000015.1:0-4954 GCA_035531255.1 Cellulomonadaceae bacterium | reverse complement strand
CCCCCGCGTCGGTCCGACCGGCGACGGTCAGCCTCGGCGACGGAAGTCCGGCCCGCTGCGTCCGGAGGACGACCTCGAGAGCGTCCTCGATCGTGCCTTGAACGGTACGCAGTCCAGGCTGTCGCGCCCAGCCGGCGAAGCTCGTGCCGTCGTACGAGAGGTCGAGGCGGATCCGGGTCACGCCGACCACCGTAGCGAGCCACCGGCACCACAACGGCGCGGGTCGACGCGTCCGGATGAGCGCGTCATCGACGCACGTGGTTCAGGGGGCGGTCATCGGACGTACTCGAGGTGCCATGGCTCCGGGTTCGCCCCGTTCTGCAACGCCCAGTCCGGCGCCGCCCACCCGAACCGGGGCCCGTTCGCGACCATCCAGATGTAGCCAGGCGTCCCGAACCCGTACAACGGGTTCCCGTCAGCGCCGACGGCGTCGTCGATGTCGATCGCCTTGCCCCAGCCATGGTTGGAGGTTCCGGGGACCGCGGCACGTGGTGAGCCGTAGCGCGCGAAGGTAGCGACCTGCTGGTCGTAGGAGCGGTAGCACGACTCGGGCCAGGGGTCGATCGGCAACGGGATCCCGAACTGCGCCCGGTAGGCGTCGGAGAACGCGATCAGGTCGGGGAGTGCGCGGCACAGGACCTGGTGATCGCTGAGGAACGGGATGTCGCACAGCAGCGCCGGGTCGATCCGCCCGTTCGTCCCGTCGTACCCAGGTGTCGCAGCGGCCGTCGCGGTCGCTCGGGCCGCGGTGCGCTGCTGTGCCGCCGCGGCAGCCGTGGCGGCACGCTGAACCGCAGCCTCAGCATCGGCTGCGGCACGCCGAGTCGCGGCAGCAGCATCGGCGGCAGCGGACTCTGCGGCCGCCTGGGCGGCCGCGGCCGCGTCCGCGTCGTGCGCCGCCTGCACCGCGCCCTGGGCCTGCCGGAGGCGATCGATCGACACCTCCAGGGCACTCGCCGCTGCCGTCAGCCGCTCGACGTCGGCAGCCGTCGAGGTTCCGGAGAGCAGCGGACGGGCGGTCACCAGCACGGTCCGGACGGCCTCGCGCGCCCCGTCGACCGACGGCTCCGTCGCGGTCGCCGCGACAAGCACGTCGGCCGTTCCCACAAGACCGGCGAGACCGTCACGCGCCGTGTGCGCGCGCTCCGACTCGGCCGTCATCAGCCGCACGACTGCCGCCCGCGCCTGTGCGGACGCCGTGCGCTGATCGGAGATGACGACCCCGGCGCTCACGAGAAGACAGACGACCACCGTGCTCGTCACCACGGGATGCGATCGCGACGGCTGCGCGACCAGTCTCACCGCGCGGGTCGCCACCGAGCGACATGACGATCGCAGTCTCAGGTCCATCCCGCCCCGATCGCTGGTGCCGTCGCTCGCGGTCGCACGCGCAGACGCTCGGACCGACTGTACCCGCGCGCCCGCAGGCTAGCCTGAGCAGATGGACGGACAGGGGCCCCGGACGCTCGCCGTCGACTGCGGCGGCGGCGGCATCAAGGCGTCGGTGCTGGATGCCGCAGGGACGATGCACGCGCCCGCGATACGGGTCCCCACGCCCTACCCGTTGCCGCCGACCCGTCTGGTCGCCACCGTTCTGGAGATCGCCGCTCGGCTCCCCGCGGCCGACCGCGTCACCGTCGGGATGCCCGGCATGATCCGCCACGGCGTCGTCGTCGCGACACCGCACTACATCATGCGTTCCGGTCCGCACACCCGTTCCGACCCCGACCTCGTGGAGGCCTGGGCGGGGTTCGACATGCAAGCAGCAGTGGCGGACGCGCTCGGCATCCCCGCCCTCGTGCTCAACGACGCCGAGGTCCACGGGGCGGGAGTCATCTCAGGAACGGGCACCGAGCTCGTCCTGACGCTGGGCACGGGTCTCGGCAGCGCTCTGTTCGACGGGGGGGCTCTCGCACCGCACCTCGAGCTCTCCCACGCCCCGGTCCGCCGTGGCACGAGCTACGACTCGTTCATCGGACAGATCGAGCGTGCCCGACTCGGTGACGCGCTCTGGTCCCGACGCGTACGCCGGGTGATCGACGGTCTGCGTCCGGTCTTCTGGTGGGACCGCGTCTACCTGGGCGGCGGGAACGCCCGACGGGTCACACCCCAGGTGCTCGAACGCCTGGGCGACGACGTCGTCGTCGTCCCCAACCAGGCGGGCATCGTCGGTGGCGTCCGCGCCTGGAACCTGCGGACGCCATGAGGGTCCCGCGGCGTTCCTCAGCCGCGACCCGCCGCAGGAAGATCCGGACGGGTTCCCGCGCCGCCGGCACGACGAACGGCCCGTCCGGAGACCGGGATGGTCTCGGGACGGGCCGTCCGCGGCGCGCAGTCAGCACGGAACCGATCAGGCGTCGGCCTGCTCGCTCCCGGTCTCGTCAGCAGGCGTGTCGAGCAGCTCCTCAGCCGTGACCTCGGTGGCCTCCACGACGGTGGCCTCCGCGACGGGGGTCTCCTCGGCCGGGGCGTCCTCGACCTTCTCGGTCTTCGGTGCCGCTGTCTTCTTGGCGGCCTTCGCGGCAGCCTTCTCGGCCTCCTTGACGACGGCCTGCTTCGGGCTGAGCGGCTCGAGCACGAGCTCGATCACGGCCATGGGCGCGTTGTCTCCCTTGCGGGGCGCGACCTTGGTGATCCGGGTGTAGCCGCCCTGGCGCTCCGCGACCGCCGGAGCGATCTCGGAGAACAAGCGGTACACGACGTCCTTGCTCTTGACGGTCGTGAGGACGCGGCGACGAGCGTGCAGGTCACCGCGCTTCGCGAACGTGATCATCCGCTCGGCGAGCGGACGCATCCGCTTCGCCTTCGCCTCGGTCGTCGTGATCCGGCCGTGCTCGAACAGGCTCGTGACCAGGTTGGCCAGGATGATCCGCTCGTGAGCCGGGCCGCCACCGAGCCGGGGACCCTTGGTGGGGGTAGGCATGTCTTTACTCCTCAGTTCCAGTGATGGGCCACGCAGCGGGTCCGACGGACCCGTCGCGCGTTCCCGGCGTCAGTACTGCTCGTCCTCGGTCAGCTCGGCCTCGTCGCCGTCGTAGTACCCGGCGGCAGCCGTGGGGTCGAAGTCCAGCGGGCTGTCCTTGAGCGACAGGCCCAGCTCGGCCAGCTTCTCCTTGACCTCGGTGATGGACTTCGCACCGAAGTTGCGGATGTCCAGCAGGTCGGCCTCGCTGCGACCCACGAGCTCACCCACGCTGTGGATGCCCTCACGCTTGAGGCAGTTGTAGGACCGGATCGTGAGCTGCAGGTCCTCGATCGGCAGGGCGAGATCGGCGGCGAGCGCCGCGTCCGTCGGCGACGGCCCGATCTCGATGCCCTCAGCCTCGACGTTCAGCTCGCGAGCCAGACCGAACAGCTCGACCAGCGTCTTGCCCGCCGAGGCGAGCGCGTCACGGGGCGTGATCGCCGGCTTGGTCTCGACATCGACGATGAGCTTGTCGAAGTCGGTCCGCTGCTCGACGCGTGTGGCCTCGACCTTGTACGTCACCTTGAGGACGGGTGAGTAGATCGAGTCGATCGGCACACGACCGATCTCGGCGTCGTACGACTTGTTCTGGTTCGCCGACACGTAGCCGCGCCCGCGCTCGACCGTGAGCTCGATCTCGAGCTTGCCCTTGTCGTTGAGCGTCGCGATGTGGAGCTCAGGGTTGTGCACCTCGACGCCGGCCGGCGGGACGATGTCCGCCGCGGTGACCACGCCGCCGCCCTGCTTGCGCAGGTACATGACGACCGGCTCGTCGTTCTCCGAGGAGACGACCAGCTTCTTGATGCTGAGGATGATCTCGGTGACATCCTCCTTGACACCCGGCACCGTGGTGAACTCGTGGAGGACCCCGTCGATCCGGATCGACGTCACCGCCGCACCGGGGATCGACGACAGCAGCGTGCGCCGCAGCGAGTTCCCGAGGGTGTAGCCGAAGCCGGGCTCCAGCGGCTCGATGGAGAACCGCGACCGGTACTCCGAGATGACCTCTTCGGTCAGGGTGGGGCGCTGTGCGATGAGCACGTGTGATTCCTTTCAGCGGGCGTCCGCCATATGACGCCCTGCAGATCTGACGACCAGCCGGGTCTCGGTCCACCCGGACAGGTGCCGTGGTGCGACCCCCGGAAAACTCCCGGAGGCCCGCACCACGGTCAAGCTGCTGTCGCACCGGCCCGCACGACGTGCTCGACCGGCTGGAGCGTGGTCAGACGCGGCGGCGCTTCGGCGGACGGCACCCGTTGTGTGCCTGGGGTGTGACGTCCTGGATCGAGCCGACCTCGAGGCCGGTCGCCTGGAGCGATCGGATCGCGGTCTCGCGACCGGAGCCGGGGCCCTTGACGAAGACGTCGACCTTCTTCATGCCGTGCTCCTGCGCCCGACGCGCAGCGGCCTCGGCGGCAAGCTGAGCGGCGAACGGGGTCGACTTGCGCGACCCCTTGAAGCCGACCTGGCCCGACGAGGCCCAGGCGATGACGGCACCGGTCGGGTCCGTGATCGACACGATGGTGTTGTTGAACGTGCTCTTGATGTGCGCCTGGCCGTGGGAGACGTTCTTCTTCTCCTTGCGGCGCGGCTTGCGCACGGCGGTACGGGTCTTGGGAGGCATCTGCTGTGTTCTCTCTCGGTTCGAGGTCGGCTGGCCGCCGGTCCGCGTCGCACTCCTGGGCTCTCACCCGAGCGTGACCGGACCGATGCGTGGCTACTTGCGACCGGCCTTCTTCTTGCCGGCGACGGTGCGCTTCGGGCCCTTGCGGGTGCGCGCGTTGGTCTTGGTGCGCTGACCGCGCACCGGAAGCCCACGGCGGTGCCGCAGGCCCTGGTAGCAGCCGATCTCGACCTTGCGACGGATGTCCGCGGCAACCTCGCGCCGCAGGTCGCCCTCGAGCTTGAAGTTCCCCTCGAGGAAGTCGCGGAGCACGAGGAGATCAGCGTCGCTGAGGTCCTTGACCCTGATGTCCGGGCTGATCCCGG
>DATKTF010000014.1:0-3093 GCA_035531255.1 Cellulomonadaceae bacterium | reverse complement strand
GCGGTCGTCCTGGTAGTACTGGCGACCGAGCTCGATGTCCCCGAGGGCGCCGTGACCGCGTCGGTCGACGAACGCGCGCGCCTGGTCGAGGTAGCGCCGTTCGCCGGTGACGCGGTACAGCTCGACGAGGGCCACCTCGATCTCCGGGTGCCCGCAGACGCGCTGGTCGCCTTCGTCGCCGAAGACGTCGCACACGTGGTCGGCCGCCCGTGTCGCGATCCGCACGAGCTCGTCCTCGCCGTGCGTCCGGGCCCGTGCGACGCCGGCCTGGATGAGGTGTCCGTAGCAGTACAGCTCGTGGCCCCACTGCAGGTCGGAGTAGCGCGGTGCCTGGCCGGGGCGGCCGAACCTGGTGTTGAGGTACCCGTCGGCCTCCTGCACGGGCGCGACGCGGGCGACCAGCGCCTGGAGCCGGGCCTCGAGCGCGGCGTCGCCGGTGCGCCCGACCTCCCAGGACATTGCCTCGAGGAGCTTGTAGATCTCGGAGTCGGAGAACTCGCGCCCGCGACGGTCGGCGGGGAGCCGACCCTCGACCGCGGCGTCGAAGTTCCCGATCCAGCCCATGGTCTCGACCCACTCCTCGCAGTGGGCGATCATCGCGGTCGAGTTGAGCCGCTGGAGATCCGCCCAGAAGCCGCTGTCGATCGTCACGTCGGCGAGGCCGAGAGGGCGCCAACGGCCGGTCGACGGTGCGACGGGACGGCCACGGTCGGGCCGGTCCGCGGGCACGGTGAGGTGGTCGTGACGGACGTCGGTAGGCATGGGGTTCTCCAGGTCGGGCGAGGGGTGATCGGGTCCGGGGCGAGGCGGCTCGCGCCACGGCGCGGTGCGAGCAGAGGGTGAAGGCCGCCGAAGCGGCTGTGCGACGGCTACTTCACGGCGCCGACCGACAGCCCGTCGCGCAGCAGTCGATACGTGGCGGTGAAGACGATGAGGATCGGGATGGACGTGAGCACGGCAAGAGCCATCAGCCCGGGCCAGTTGATGCCGAAGGCGGA
The DNA here is from genome assembly GCA_035531255.1 of Cellulomonadaceae bacterium. Classification (GTDB taxonomy): domain Bacteria; phylum Actinomycetota; class Actinomycetes; order Actinomycetales; family Cellulomonadaceae; genus JAJDFX01. The sequence goes on along the minus strand of DATKTF010000014.1, from coordinate 2,095 downwards.
GACCTGCTGGGCGAGGAGTGCGCTGAGCGGGTAGCTGCCCGGCGCCAGGAAGAAGTTCACGGCGTACAGGAACTCGCCCCACGACAGCAGGAACACCAGGGTCCCGACCGTGTAGACGCCGTTGCGCGCCACCGGGAGCACGATCGAGAAGAACGTCCGGAGCACCGAGGCGCCGTCGATCGACGCGGCCTCCTCGAGCTGCGGTGGCACGGATCGGAAGAAGGGCCGCAGCAGCAGCGTCGCGAACGGGATCAGCAGGGCGGTGTCGGCCAGCACGACGCCGAGCGTCTTGTCGAGCAGCGCCCAGTTGCCGAAGATCTGGAACAACGGGATGACCGTCGCCGTCTGCGGCATCATCTGCAGGACGATCAGCAGCCCGAGCCCGAGGGTCGGCAGGTGGCCGGTGGTGCGCGCGAGCCCGTACGCGGCGGGGATCGCGACGAGGAGGACCAGCAGCGTCGTGCCGGTCGCGATGATCACCGACTGGCGCAGCGCGGTGACCAGGGCGCCGTCGAAGGCCTCGACGTAGGCCGTCGTGACGGGTCGGAACAGGAACGACGACTGCGTGGTGAACACGTCGGACGGGCTCTTGAACGACGTGAGCACGATCCACAGGATCGGCACGGCGTACATGAGCGTGAGGAGGCTCTTGACGGTCAGGGCGATGGGGCCGTTCGTCTGCTTCACGACTCCGACTCCTCTCGGCGGATGCTGCGCGCGTAGACGGCGGCGAGCACGAGGACCCCGAGGACGGTGACGACCGAGGTGGCCGAGCCGAGACCGAAGTCGTAGCGGACGAAGGCCTGCAGGTAGCCGAGGAACGGCAGCGTGTTCGTCGCTGTGCCGGGCCCGCCGTAGGTCATGACGTAGATGAAGTCGAAGCTGCGGAAGCCGTAGACGATCGTCAGGACGAGCAGCACGAGCGTGGTCGGGCGGACGGACGGGAGCATGATGTGGCGGATCTCCTGCCACTTGTTCGCGCCGTCGAGGGCGGCGGCCTCGAAGCTCTCGGGCGGGATGCCGAGCAGGGCGGCGCGGAAGACCAGGGCGTTGAAGGGGATCACCGCGAACGCGTTCACGAACGCGACGGACATCAGCGCCCAGTACTGGTCGTAGAGGAACGGGACCGGGGTGTCGCGGAGGCCGGTCGACGTGAGGATCGTGTTGAACAGCCCCGAGTCTCCGAGCAGGAACTTCCACACGCTCCCGTTGACGACGGGGGGCAGCGCCCAGACGAACACCATGAGAGCCATCAGGAAGCCCGACCACCGGCCCTGGATCCGCAGCACGATCGCTGCGGCGAGCCCGCCGACCATCCCGAGCACCGTGACGACCAGGACGAACACCCCGGTCCGGGTGAGGGCCTGGGTGGTCTCGCCGGTCGAGAAGCCTGTGGTGAAGTTCTCCAGGCCGGTGAACACCCACTCGCGGTTGAGCGTGGCGGCGCTGACGGCGCTGACGCTCATCCGGATCAGCTGGAGGAGCGGGTAGAAGCTGAAGAGTGCGAGGAACACGGTTGCCGGCAGCAGGAAGAGCATCCGGACCTGCGGTCTGCGCCGGGTGCCGGACCGCCGAGGGGCGGACCGGGTCCGGGTGGGAGCGGGTGGAACGCCGGTCGCCGACGCCAGTGGAGCTGTCATGTCGAAGATCTCTCTCGTCGAAGTGACTCTGGCGCCAGCGACCGCGTCCGCGCCGTGGATCCTGCGGGCAGAACCGCTAGCCGAGCAGGCCCTTGAGGGTGGTGGCGGCCGTCTTCGCGGCGTCCGTCGGGGACTTCTGACCGCCGAGCGCCGAGCTCCACGCCTGACCGACGGCCAGCTGGATGTCGGCGACGGCTGCCGGCGGGATGTTGCCCGCGGGGTAGTTGGCGCCGTACTGGGCGATCGTGTCCGCGAACGGCTTGAGCAGGGCGTTCCCTGTCACGGCCGGGTCCTGGGCGGAGTCCTTGCGTGACGGGATGCTGCCGACGATCTGGACCGGCAGGATCTGCCCGGCCTTGTCGAAGTACGTCTCGGTCAGGTACTGCCACGCGAGGTCGGGGTTCTTGCTGAACGCGCCGATGCCCTCACCCTCACCACCGAGGTAGACCTTGCCG
>DATKTF010000013.1:0-7804 GCA_035531255.1 Cellulomonadaceae bacterium | reverse complement strand
GCAGGACGGCAAGACCTGCTGACGGGCCGTGCGCACGGACACCGTCAGGCTGCCAGCCGCGGGGCGGCCCGGCAGCGCATGGGGACGTGCACGTCGACGGGGACAGGCACGGCGGCAGGCACGAGGACGGGCACCGCGACGAGGAACGACGCTACGAGCCGCTCGCCCCGGACTCTGCCGGATCGGCCGTCGTCCCCATCAGCGCGAACGTCTCGCCGGCAGGTCCGGTGACGACCGCCATCCGGCCGTACGGCGAGTCCCACGGCTCGCGGACCAGGCTCCCGCCGTGCTCCGTGACGAGCGCGACCGACGCGTCGGTGTCCCCGGTCGCGAAGTACGTGAGCCAGTGCGGCGGAAGGGGGCCCATCTCCGGTCCGATCGCGCCGATGCCTCCCCGGGTCACGCCGTCCACCTCGACGGTCGCGTACACGAACCCGTCGCCGCTCATGTCCGTGTACGTGTACCCGAACACCGTCGCGTAGAAGGCCTTCGCCGCCTCGACGTCTGTGGTCATGACCTCGTTCCAGACCACGGCTCCGGGCTCGTTGACGATGTTCGCACCGGTGTGGGTCCCGGACTGCCAGACGCCGAAGACCGCACCGGTCGGGTCGGCGAACACACCCATCGACCCGAAGTCCATGACCGCCATCGCGGGGACGAGCACGGTTCCCCCGGCGGCCGTCACGGCGGCTGCGGTGGCCTCGGCGTCGTCCGTCGCGAGGTACGTCGTCCAGGCGGGCGGCATGCCCTCCGGCCCGTCCATCGCCTGGGCGATGCCGGCGACGGTCTCGCCGTGCAGCGTGGCGTTGGCGTAGTACCCCATCTCGGCCGGGCCGTCGGCGATCGACCAGCCGAACAGGGTGCGATAGAAGTGCTGTGCGGTGACCCGGTCGGGGACCGAGAGATCGCACCAGGCGGGAGTTCCGGGGGGCCAGGCCTCATGTCGAACGCTCATCGTCGATGCTCCGTCCAGGGGTGCGGGCGCTGTCGGTTTCCGACGATGCCTTCCTCCGTGCGCGCGCGCAAGAGGTGGCCGCAGGCCGTCACTTTGGAGGCGGCCGACTTGGTCGGTACAGTAAGCGACGGTTCGCCGGGAGCGTCGCTCCCGGAGTGCTGGCCGCCTTAGCTCAGTCGGTAGAGCGTCTCACTCGTAATGAGAAGGTCATCAGTTCGATTCTGATAGGCGGCTCCGTCAAGAGAAGCCCCTGATCTGCGAAGACGCGGATCGGGGGCTTTCGTCTTCTCGTGTGGAGGTGCCTCTCCCACGGGCCCTCGGCTAGTCCTTCGGCTTCCCCTTGGGCCGGTCGTTCCCGGTGTGAGCAGGAGACGGGACCTGGGTAACCGCGGGGCTCGCGACCGGGGCTGGCGCCGGCGGCGTGGCGAGCGCTCCGAGATCGGCCCGGACCTGGTCGATCGCTGTCTGGATCCGCGCACCTCGGTCGCCTCCGACCTGACCGTCCGCGAGATACCGGTCCAGCAGTGCCTGGAGGCTGGCGAGCTTCGCGCCCGCCGCGGCGTAGTCGCCGCCCGCCGCGGAGACCGCGACCTCCTTCACCGTCGCCTGCATCTGGCTCGCTGCCGGGCCGCCGATGCCGGAGGATCCGACCGAGCACCCTGCGAGAGCGCCCATCGCCAGGACGACCGCCAGTCCCCTCCACGCGCGGGTCATGGGCTCACGCTCTTCATCAGCGCCTGCAGGTGGGTTCCGAGCGGCTCCACGACCGCAGGAAGAGCAGGAGCCGTGGGCGTCGGTGTCGAGAGACCACGGACCGCCACCAGGGCGGCGGCGCCCACGACGAGGAGTCCGATCGCCGAGCCGATGATCCGCCGGCGCCGTCGGCCCTGCCGCGCGTCCTCGGTACGGTTCCGGGTGGCGGCGCGGTCGCCGATCTCGCGGTCCAGCCGGGCCACGGCGGTCGGGGACAAGATCGCCGTGGGATCCATCGCCTCGGCGGCGAGCAGGACCGTCTCGGTGTCGGATCCGACGGTGATGCCTGCGAGGGCGACGGTCGCGTCGCCGGCGTCGGATGCGTGAGGGGCCTCTGCCACGAGGTCGTGCTCGATCGCCCGGGCCGCGATCGCGACCTCGAGAGCGCTCGGCCGAACGTCCGGCACGCGTGCCGTCATGGCGAGGAGCAGTGACCCCCACGCATGTCCGATCGCGCTCGGGATCGGCGGATCGCCGACCAACCGCGCGCTGATGGATTCCATGAGTGGTCCGGGGAACGCGCGCGTCCGGGTCAGAGCCTCCAGGAGCACGAGACCCAACGAGTAGACGTCCGACGCGGGTGCGGGGACCGAGCCGCGCGCCTGCTCGGGGCTGAGATAGCCGGCCGTCCCGATCAGCCCGCCGGCGGCGGTCAACCGGGTGGAATCGATCAGGAAGGCGATCCCGAAGTCCGCGAGCTTCGCGGTGAACTCGCGACCGGGCAGCTCGGATGCGTGCAGGAGCACGTTGCCGGGCTTGATGTCGCGGTGGACGACACCCTTCGCGTGGACGACGTGAAGAGCCTCCGCCAGGTCGACGGCCATCCGGCCGACATCGACCGGGTCGATCGGTCCGCTCTCGATCCGCGTCGCCAGAGTCGGGCCGTCGACCAGCTCCATGACGAGGTATGTCTGCTCCGAGCCGTCGATGATGTCGACGCCCGCATCGAACAGCGTGACGAGCGCATGGTGGTTGAGCGACGCGAGCAGCTCGATCTCGGCCTGCTCGCGTCGCACGGCCGACGCGTCGTCCGAGGCCGGTGCGATGAGCTTCAGCGCGACGACCCGTCCCAGGCCCTCGTCGCGGGCGCGGAAGACCGCGGCCATGCCCCCCCGACCGATCAGCGCCTCGATGCGGTAGCGATCCCCGATGAGGGCACCTGCCAACGCGATGTTCTGGGTGTCGCCCACTCGGACCTCGCTTCCCGCTCTCCCGACATGCTACGGGGGCCCGCCTCGTCCGCGCCGACGCGCGTGGGGGATGAGGAATGATCTGCGCATGGTGACGAGCCCCCTGGACCATCTCGACGAGCTGGTCGGCGCGCAGGCAGAGTTCCTGGCCGCGATCGGCGAGGTCGATCCGACGACGCCCGTGCCGTGGTGCGGGAGCTGGCACGTGCGCGAACTCGTCGTGCACCTGGCAGGCGTCCACCACTGGGCCGCGGCGCAGGCGCGCGGCACGGCTGAGGCCCCGCTCGAGCAGGGACCGTTCACTCTCGAGGAGCTCTACCGCGAGTGCGCCGGCGAGCTTCGGGACACTCTGGTCGGGCTCGGCCCGGACGCCGTCGGCTCGACGTTGCTCGGACCGGGTCCGGCGTCGTTCTGGCGCCGCCGACAGCTGCACGAGACGGTCGTGCACCTCTGGGACCTGCGGACCGCCGGGGGCCTCGCTCTGGACGTGCGCCCCGAGGTGTGGGCGGACACGGTGGACGAGGTCGTGACCGTGATGCAGCCACGCCAGGTGCGGCTGCATCGGATGCCGCGGCTCCCGTCGCCGATCGAGCTCGTGGCGTCCGACGTCGATCGCGGGTGGCGGCTCGACACCGCTCACGACGGACCGGCCGTCGTCCAGGTCCGTGCGCCGGCGTCGGTCCTAGCCCTGATCCTCTGGGGGCGCCGGTCACCTGACGACGTGGAGGTCGAGGTGTCCGGGGACGGGGCGACGCTGCACGCGGCCCTGGCCGAGCCGCTCACGCCCTGACGGCGCCATCCGATCCGCAGGCCGGCGCGGTCGGGCTCCCGAGCGTCCGTGCGGGGCTGCGTACCTGCTGGGGTTCGGGGACGAGTACCCGACGTACCCGTCCGGCCTTCCCGTGCGCCTGCCCGGTCGTCTCGTGGCGGAATGCGACGTCTGCGGAGACCACGCGTCGGCAAGGGGCAGCTCGTGACGCGGCGAGCAGCGGCACGGCTACCGTGAGCCCGTGGATCTCCCGCGAGCGCGTCCCGTCGACGAGCATGCGTACGTCGGGCCCGGTGAGGCAGATCGTCGTCGAGGCACCCGGCAGCGTGTGGCCAACCTGCTCGCCGCGGGGTTCGGGTGGGCGGCCGGAGCTGCGTCGCTCACGTGGCACATCTCGCTCTGGTGGTCCATCGCCTTCGGGTCCGCGGTGATCGTCGCTCTCGTCGTCGCACACAGGCGGAGGCGACGGAGCACTCGCGTCGACCGCGACGCATGAGCGGGTGACGCCCGGCACCGCGGCCCGGACCGGGACGGAGCGTTCCCTCCGGGCTCACGCGATGCGGGCCGGTTCCTGAGCGGTCCGCTGCCGGTCCGAGAAGTACGCACTGGCCCGGTTGATCTTGAGGGCGAGGTCATGGGCCTGGCGCAGCTTCTTGGCCGGGGCGTCGATGGCGATCCGGGTGCCGTCGGCCATCGTGATCCGGACGACGACATCCGCGGCGATCTCGTGCGTCGGGCCGGTCGCTGCCACGTCCTCGCCCGGTGCGGCGTCCGGTGTCACCGGACCGGCCGGGTGCTCCACGACCTCGGCCCGCATCCCGAGGACGGGCCACGTGCTCGAGCCCTGGTGGAGCGTGTCACCGGTGAGGGCGTAGCCGGCCAGGGACGCGACGAACCTGCCCTCCTCGATCCACTCGCGCATCCCCATGACGTCCACGGTAGGCACGGGCCCATGGGTGACGACGAATCGCGGGCGGGTGAACCTCACCGCAGACGTGGCATTCCGCCACGAAACGACCGGGCCCGTGCCGGGGCGGCCGAGGCGGTCGCTCACACCTGCGAACGCAGACGAGCGTCCTCGTGCCGCTCGTCGACCCGCGCTCAGGAGCCCACGCCGGGCGTCGACAGATCGGTGAGGGGGACAGCCGGCGGAACGCGGCAGGTGCTCGCGACCTCGAGGCGCGCGTGCTCGGTTGCCGAGCGGAGCACCGTCTCCATCGTGTCCAGGACGTGGAGCCCGAGCTCCGCGGTCGCGCGGCCCGTGCGGCGGTCGTGGCTGCGGGCCACGTCGATCAACCCGCACCCGCGCCCTGCCCCGATGTACCCGGCCGACGGGGCCACCGGCTGCCACGTGCCACCGACGGCGTGCACCAGCACGTCGCCGTCGAACCGGTTGGGATCCGGCACCACCATCGACCCGGCCTCGCCGTGGATCTCGATGCGCGGCGCGGTCGACGCCGGTGCGTCGAAGCTCATCACGATCGTCGAGAGTGCGCCGGAGTCGTGCTCGAGGATCGCGGTGACGTGGCTGTCCACCGTGACGCCGATCCGTTCACCGGCGCGTGGACCGGAGGCGATCGTGCGGTCGTCGCGCGTCCGGCTGCCGGCGCCGTACACCGCGGTCACCGGTCCGAGCAGCGTGACCAGCGCCGACAGGTAGTACGGGCCCATGTCCAGCAGCGGGCCGCCACCGGGGGCGTAGTAGAAGTCCGGTGCGGGGTGCCAGAGCTCGTGCCCGGCTGTCGCCATCGTGGCGGTGGCGAAGACCGGACGGCCGAGCGTGCCCGCGTCGAGCACGGACCGTGCGGTCTGCACGCCGGTGCCGAGCACGGTGTCGGGGGCGACGCCGAGGGCCACCCCGGCGTCCCGGCCCGCGGTCGCGACCCGTTCGGCGGCGACGAGGCTCGAGCACAACGGCTTCTCCGTGTAGACGGACCGCCCGCTCGCGATCGCGGCGAGCGCGACCTCCTCGTGACGGGCGGGCGTGGTCAGGTTGAGGATCCACTCGACCTCGTCGAGCGCGTAGATCTCCGAGATGCCGACGGCTCGGGTCCCGTAGCGCTGCGCGACTGCCTCGGCGCGCGCCGCGTCGAGGTCGGTGACCGCCACGACGGTGACGTCGTCGGTGGCAGTGAGCGTGGCCAGGTACTGCGTGCTGATGGTGCCGCAGCCGACGATCCCGACCCTCAACGGCTCGCCCACGTCATCCCTCTCTCGATCAGGGTGCGGACGGTCGGGTGCTCGAGCACGTCGATGCTGTGCCCCGGCGTGACGACGCAGATCCGGCCGTCTCCCCACTGGCGCGTCCACACGGCCGGGCAGGTGACCTCGCGGTGCCACGGGTGCCAGGCCGGTGCGGGGTGGGTCGTGGTGGCGAGCACGTCGCAGAGACCGTCGGTCAGGACCCAGTACTGCTCCGTCGTGAGCTCGAAGGACTCGAGACCGGCGACGACGGGGTGGTCGGCGCGTTCGGGGACCAGGTCCACCCGGTACGGAAGGAAGTTGTCGGTCTCGTCGCCGTGCAGCTCACCGGGCGCCTTTCCCGGATGGGTGGCGAACTGCCCACCGATGAGGTGCAGGTAGTCGGAGCTCGCGCGGAAGGAGTCGGCGATCCCCCCGTGCCAGCCCATCATCCCGGTGCCTGCCGCGATGGCGGCGCGCAGACCGGTGACGGCCTCCCGGGAGGCGGTGCCCATCGTGTAGCACTGGACGACGAGGTCGACCTCGGACATCCGCTCCTCGGCGTAGACCTCTGGGGACGACTCGACGCGGACCTGGTACCCGGCAGCCTTGAGAAAGGGGATGAACAGGTTCGTCGCCTCGACGGGCGCATGCCCCTCCCAGCCGCCGCGGACCACGAGGGCCTGACGCATGTGGTGTCTCCTTCATGGTCTCTCGTGTCGTCGAGAGAGCGTTCCCCGAGACTACGGCCGACGACTGTCACGTCCGCTTGACCCTCCGCGCGCCGCGAGGCAGTGTGGAACCACTTCCCCCGCCACGACGCCTGGACTTGGGCCGAGCGAACCGGTTTGTGACACATCCATCCGCGCCCGTTCCGTCGCGCGTGCGCCCGGCTCCCGCGAGGTCCCATGTCCGTCGAGCAGTCGTTCATCCCGTCGTCGTCCGCCCTCCGCCGCGCCCTGCGCCGTGCCGAGGACGGCGTCACCCTGGACCGCACCGAGGCGGAGACGCTGCTGCACGCGCGCGGGGTCGACCTCGACCGACTGCTCGCGGCGTCCGGCCGCGTGCGCGACGCCGGCCTTGAGCGAGCGGGCCGCCCCGGGGTGATCACGTACTCGCGCAAGGTCTTCATCCCGCTGACGCACCTGTGCCGTGACCGGTGCCACTACTGCGTGTTCGTCCAGACACCGACCCAGCTCGCGCGCGAGGGCAAGGCGCCCTACCTCTCTCCGGACGAGGTGCTGGCGATCGCCGCCGAGGGCGCGGCCCTCGGCTGCAAGGAGGCGCTGTTCACCTTGGGCGACCGGCCGGAGGACCGCTGGCCGGTCGCGCGCGAGTGGCTCGACGCGCACGGCTACGACTCGACTCTCGCGTACCTGCGCGCGATGGCGATCCGGGTGCTCGAGGAGACCGGGCTGCTCCCGCACCTCAACCCGGGTGTGATGTCGTGGGAGGAGATCCAGCGGCTCAAGCCGGTCGCGCCGTCGATGGGCATGATGCTCGAGACGACGAGCAGCCGGTTGTGGACCACCCCGGGCGAGGCGCACCACGGCTCACCGGACAAGGACCCGGCGCTGCGGCTGCGGGTCCTGGAGGACGCCGGTCGCTCGGGGGTCCCGTTCACGACCGGCGTGCTGCTCGGCATCGGCGAGACCTACGCCGAGCGGGTCGACGCGATGTTCGCGATCCGGGCCTCGGACCGCCGGCACGGTCACGTCCAGGAGACGATCGTCCAGAACTTCCGTGCGAAGGACCGCACCGTCATGCGGGCGGTCGACGACCTCGCGACCGAGGAGTATGCCGCGGCCGTCGCAGTGACCCGGCTCGTGCTCGGTCCGCGGGCGCGCGTGCAGGCGCCGCCCAACCTCACCGACCCGGCCGAGCTCGGCCTCCTGGTGCGCGCGGGCATCGACGACTGGGGTGGCGTGAGCCCGCTGACCCCGGACCACGTGAACC
>DATKTF010000012.1:0-2001 GCA_035531255.1 Cellulomonadaceae bacterium | reverse complement strand
GTCGACGACCGTCATGCGGCCTTCGGTGACCGTGCCGGTCTTGTCGAGGACGACCGTGTCGATCGTGCGGGTCCGCTCGAGGACCTCGGGGCCCTTGATGAGGATGCCGAGCTGGGCGCCGCGACCGGTCCCGACCAGCAGGGCCGTCGGCGTCGCCAGACCCAGGGCGCACGGGCACGCGATGATCAGCACCGCGACGGCTGCGGTGAACGCCGCCTGCACGCCGCCGCCGGAGACCAGCCACACCGTGAGCGTCGCGAGCGCGAGCACCAGGACGACGGGGACGAACACCCCGGAGATCCGGTCCGCAAGCCGCTGCACGGGTGCCTTGCCGGTCTGCGCGGCGGACACCAGCCGCCCGATCTGCGCGAGCTGCGTCTCGTCACCCACGCGCGTCGCGCGGACGACCAGGTGGCCCGAGGTGTTGATGGTCGCGCCGGTGACCTCGTCGCCGGGACCGACGTCGACGGGCAGCGGCTCGCCGGTGAGCAGCGAGGCGTCCACCGCGCTCGTGCCGGAGACGACCATGCCGTCCGTCGCGATCTTCTCGCCCGGCCGCACGGCGAAGTCGTCGCCGACCTGGAGCTGCGAGATCGGCACGCGCCGCTCGACGCGGTTCCCGTCGGGACCGGTCACGAGCAGAGCCGCGTCCTTGGCGCCCAGGTCCAGCAGGGCCCGCAGGGCGTCGCCCGCGTGACGACGCGACCGGTGCTCGAGGTAGCGGCCCGAGAGCAGGAACGTCGTCACGACGGCGGCGGCCTCGAAGTACAGCTCGGGCGTCGTCATCATGTGACCACCTGCGGCCGCCGGCCACAGCGTCGGGCTCATCCTCATGCCGAGCCGGCCCGCGCCGCCGAGCAGCAGGGCCCACAGCGACCAGCCGGTCGCGGCGATGATGCCGATCGAGACGAGCGTGTCCATGGTCGACGACCCGTGCCGGGCGGCCCGGAACGCGGCGCGGTGGAACGGCAGGGCCGCCCAGGTCGCGACGGGCAGCGCGAGGACGGCGACGACCCACTGCCACCCGGTGAACTGCAGCGGTCGGACCATCGAGAGCAGGACGACGGGGACGGCCAGGGCGCCTGCGACGCGCAGACGCCGGAGGAGGTCGTCGCCGCGGTCGGGCGTCGGCGCCGACGTGTCCTCGTCGACGGTCATCTCCTGGCCCGGGGCCATCGCGTGACCGGACAGGGCCATCTCGGTGTCGACGCCGTCCGTGGAGCCAGCGTTCGCGTCGTCCGCGGCCGGAACGGTGCGCGGACCGGCCGGGGCGGTGTCCCCGCGCGTGACGACGGTCGCGTCGTACCCGGCCTTGCGCACCGCGGCGATGAGCGCCTCGGCGTCGGCCGGACCGGTGCCGTCGGGCGACGGGGTGATCTCGACGTGCGCGGTCTCGAGGGCGAGGTTGACCGTCGCTGTCACGCCGGGCACGCGGTTGAGACGCTTCTCGACGTGCGACACGCACGACGAGCAGGTCATCCCCGTGACGGCCAGGTCGATCGTGGCGACGGGGACCGTCAGGTGCGGGGTGCTCGTCTCGTCGGCTGTCACAGCAACGACCCGCGCGGGGTCACGGCGTAGCCGGCCTCCTCGATGGCGGCGGCGATGGCCTCGTCGGTCAGCGGCCCGTCGGAGACGACGGTCACCGGGGAGGACGCACCGGCCTGCAGGTCGATCGTGACGTCCGTGACGCCCGGGATCGCGGTCAGCTCCTCGGTGACGTGGTGCACGCAGTGGTGGCAGGTCATGCCGTCGACGGAGAACGTGGTGGTCTGGCTCATGGTCGGATCCTCTCGAGGGGTGTGTCGCCGTTCGGGGTGAGCGGCGGTCGTGCGAACAGATGGGGCAGGTGGCGGCGGGTTGTGGCGAACCGAGCCCGGTGGGGTGGCTAGGCTCGCCGCGGCCTCAGCTGCGGACCAGGCGTGCGATCGCGTCGGCGGCCTCGCGGACCTTCTCGGCGCCCTCCTCGTGGGAGGAGCGCGCGGCGTCGACGACGCAGTG
>DATKTF010000011.1:0-5047 GCA_035531255.1 Cellulomonadaceae bacterium | reverse complement strand
GACCAGGTAGGCGGCGCCGGTCTGCTGCGCGAGCGCGTAGCCGCCGGTCACGTAGTCGTTGTGGATGTGCGTCTCGAGGACGTGGGTGATCCGGATGCCGGCCTCGGCTGCGGCGGCGATCACCCGGTCGGTGTCGCGCTGGGGGTCGACGACGAAGCCGACCTCGCCGTCGTGCACGAGGTAGCTGCGGTCCCCGAGCGAGGGCGTGTCGATGACGATGATCGTGGGTCTCATGCGGAGGGTTCCTTCTCAGTCGTGAGGGATCGTGAGGGGACCACGGCGGACAGAGGTCGACCGGGCCGCGCGGGCGCGATCAGGCCGCGTTCGGGTGCTGACCGGCCACGACGGGACGTCCGGAGCCGATCCACGCGCTGGTGCCCCCGACCACGGAGTAGGCGTCGTAGCCCGCGCGCCGGAGGAGGTCCGTCACCCCGCGGCTCCGGTTCCCGCTCGCGCAGACGACGTACACACGCTCGCCGCGCGGGATCTCGGGCAGCCGTGCCGGCACCTGGCCGACCGGGACGAGGCGCGCACCGGGGACGTGGCCACCGACGTACTCGTAGGGCTCGCGGACATCGAGGACGAACGCCCCGTCCGCGTGGGCCGCGGCGAACGCGTCAACGACGACTTCAGACATGGATCTGGCTCCTTGGGTTCGCGTGTATACCCCCTGGGGTATCTTGGAGAGTACAAGCACGAACCGGTCGCCCGCATTCCGGGCGGAGCCGGGACACTGGACACCAGCACCCCGCACCACCCACGCCCCACCGCCCTGGAGGCCGCATGATCCCGCTCGTCCCGCCCCGGACCGAGCCCCGCCGTTCGTTCGAGGCGAGCGCCCAGGCGCTCCGCTCCTGGACCACGCGGCAGTACGTCGCGGCGGCGGGGTTCAGCGTCGGCTTCGCACTGCTGATCGGCATCCCGACGGTGCTCATCCCGAACCCGGTGTTCGGTCGCGAGGTGCCGGTGACGGCCTGGAGCTACCCCGTCTGGATCGTCTCGTCGCTGCTCGCGGGCATGCTCGCGGCCACGTACGTCCGCGCACGCACGGACGACGCACCCGAGGAGCTCGACGCCTCCGCGGCGGCACCGAGCCGGTTCGGCATCGCCGGCGGCGTCCTCACCTGGTTCGCCGTCGGGTGCCCGGTGTGCAACAAGCTCGCCCTGCTCGCACTCGGGTACTCCGGCGCCCTCACCTGGTTCGCCCCCGTCCAGCCGTTCCTGGCAGCCGCCGCCGTCGCGCTCACGGCCGGTGCGCTGGTGTTCCGGCTGCGCGGTCAGACCCTGTGTCCCGTCGGTGGGAAGAACCCGACGAGGGAGCCGACGGCAACCGGATCGTGACCGTCAGCCCGCCGCCCGCGGGCGACTGCGCGTCGATGGTCCCGCCGTGCGCCACCACGATCTCCCGGACGACCGCCAGGCCGATGCCGCTTCCTGCGATGTGCTCGGTGCCGCGCCCGCGCCACAACCGGTCGAAGACGTGCGGGACCTCGTCCGCGGGGAGCCCGGGACCGGTGTCGGCCACGACGAGGACGACGTCGCCGCCGTCGGGTCGCACCGTGACGCGGGCCTCGTCGCCCGGACGGCAGTAGCGCGCCACGTTCGCCAGCAGGTTGCCGACCGCCTGGTGCAGCCGGTCGGAGTCGGCACGGACCACGGCCGGACCTGCCAGCTCGCGCACGACCACGAGCCCGGCGGCCCGCAGCTGGGGGTCGTGCCCCGCGAGCGCGTCGGCGACCACCTGGCCCAGGTCGACCTCGTCGCGCGCCTCGGCGGCCTCGGTGGCCGAGAGCTCCTCCGCGGCAGAGAGCTCAGCAAGGTCCTGCACGATCCGACCGAGCCGGAGCGACTGGTCGTGGAGCCGGGCGAGCCCCTCGCTGGTCGGTTCGACGAGTCCGTCGCGGAGCTCCTCGAGACCGGCCTGCAGCACGGCCAGCGGCGTGCGGAGCTCGTGCGCGACGTCCGCGGTGAGGTTGCGCCGGTCCCGCTCGGAGCGCGCGACCGTGTCCGCCATGCCGTTGAACGCGTGGGCGAGCTCACCGAGCTCCCCCGGTCCGCTCTCGCCGGTACGCGCCTCCCGGTCGCCGGCGGCGAACTGGCGTGCCGCTGTCGTCATCGCGTCGATCGGTCGCGTCAGCAGCCGCGTCACCCACCAGCTCGCGACCACCGCCACGACCAGGGCGACGGCCGCGGCCACGGCGATCCACGACCACGCGATGTCTCGCGCACGCGTGCCGGACGAAGCCCCGAACATCAGCCGCACGGTGCCGACTGTCACGCCGTCGACCACCACGGGCGCGGTCACGGCGCCCTGCGCGCTGCTCTGGGCACTTCCTTGGGCACTGCCTTGGGCGCCCGGACCCGGACCTCCGGCACCCTGCCCCATGCCTGCGCCGACCCGGACCGAGCTGCCGTTCTGGTCGAGCACGAACAGCCGCGCACCGGCCGCCTGCGCGATCGCGCTGCTGCTCGTCAGGTCTGCACCGTCCCAGCCGCCCGCAGCCTGATAGGCCGCACCGGCTGCCCCTGCCGCCGCCGCCGCTTTCTGCACGCGCTCGGACTGTTGAACCGCCTCGACGCCCTGCCCGACGCCGATGAGCGCGGCGACGGTGAGCACGACGACGGACGAGACCGCCACCAGGACGAAGGCGAGCAGCATCCGCCGTCCCAACGGCCCCATCCCCGACCCTGTCCGGATACCCGTCCCCGGTCCCCGCACGGCACCCCTCGCGACACGGCGGACGCTCATCGCTCCTCGTCCCGCCGCAGTCCGAGCCGGTACCCGACCCCCAGCACGGTCTCGACCACCTCCGCGCCCGCCTCACCGAGCTTGCGTCGGAGGTTCCGCACGTGCGAGTCGATCGTGCGCTCGTACCCTGCGTACTCGTACCCGCGTACGCGGTTGACCAGCTCGTACCGGGAGAACACGCGTCCCGGTGCCGAGGCGACGGCCGAGAGCAGCCCCCACTCGGTCGGAGTCAGCTCGAGGGTGCGGCCGTCGAGCCAGACCTCGTGGCGCGGTTCGTCGATGCGCAGGCGCCCACCACCGAAGGTGACCGATGCGGTCGTGCTGGGCGTCCGGCCGCTTCGTGCCAGCACCGCCTGCACACGCAGGACGACCTCGTGCGGGCTGAACGGCTTCGTCACGTAGTCGTCGGCCCCGAGCTCGAGGCCGCGGATGCGGTCGTCGACCGTGCTGCGCGCGGTCAGCACGAGCACCGGGACCCGACGTCCGTCGCGCGCCTCACGCAGGACCTCGAGGCCGTCGACGTCCGGCAGGCCGAGGTCGAGCACCACCAGGTCCGGTGCGCTCGTCGCCAGGAGCGAGACGGCCTCCGCCCCGCTGCCCGTCGTCAGCACGGCCAGCCCCGCGCGCTCCAGGTACCGACGGAGCAGCTCGCGTATCTCACGTTCGTCCTCGACGACCAGCACGGTGGGCATACCTGATCATGACGCGTCGCGCGTCGCCTCGGTCCGGTAGTGGTCTCGGATCGAGCAGATGGCCGCAATCTCCATCCCGTCTGCACATCGACGGCAGATGCCCTGCAGACGCGCGCCGCAGGGTGGGTCCTACCGAAGGACCACCACGTGAAGGAGATCATCATGCGTACCAGGACCAGGATCGCGACCGGCATCGCCACCGGTGCCCTCGCCGCCGCACTCATCGCCACCCCGAGCCTCGCGGCCACCATGAACGACGCGTCCAACGGCGACACCGTCGGACACGGCTGGCGCGTCACGCAGCAGCAGACGACGGCGGGGTCCGGCGACGCGACGATGCTGCGCACACGCCTCCAGGACGGCACGTGCGACGGGACCTGCGACGGCACCGGACTCGGGACGGGCGCGCAGTACCGCGGCGGCGGGGCTCAGAACCGTGGCTCTGCCGCCGGCGCCATGGGAGCCGGTGCGGGCTCGACCGCCGCGCTGAGCACGCTCGCGAGCGGCACGCTCACCGACGCCCAGAAGTCGGAGCTCGCGGCGATGGCCGAGGAGGAGAAGCTCGCCCACGACCTCTACGTCGCGTTCGGCGACGCGTTCGGGACCCGGTCGTTCACCCAGATCGCGTCCGCCGAGACCCGCCACCTGACCGAGGTGCGCTTCGTGCTCGACCGCTACGGCATCGCGGACCCGACCGACGGGCTGGCCACGGGCACGTTCGCGTCGACCAGCACGCAGTCGCTGTACGACGAGCTGCTGGCGTCCGGGTCGGCGAGCGTGGAGGCCGCGTACACGGCCGCACGGACCGTCGAGTCCACGGACATCGCCGACCTGAGGTCCGCGATGTCGTCCCTCGACGCGCCCGACGTCACCGCCGTGTACACGCACCTGCTCGCGGGTTCGGAGCAGCACCTCGCCGCGTTCGGCGGTTGACAGGCTCAGCTGTTGACGGGCGACGACGCGCTCGGATCCGGCGCACGGATCCGGGCGCGTCGTCGCGCCTGCGACCGCGCCTCGTGCCACCGGGCACGGCAGATCACGGCAGGTCACGGCAGGGCACGGCAGGGCACGGCAGCGGACGACGGCGGCCGTCGCCCCTCCGGTGCGCACCTGGGAGACTGGTCCGGTGACCTCCTCGCCTGCTCCGGTCAGTCCTCCGGTGTTCGACCCGATCCCCGACATCCGTCTGATCGCGGCCGACATGGACGGCACGCTGCTGGACGACGCCGACGAGCTGCACGAGCACCTCTGGCCGCTGATCGACGAGCTGCACCGCCGAGGGATCACGTTCTGCCCGGCGAGCGGGCGCCAGTACGACAACCTGCGGGTCCGCTTCCAGGACGTCGCCGGCTCCGTCGTCTTCATCGCCGAGAACGGCGCGTACGTGATCCGTGACGGGCTCGAGGTGAGCTCGGACTGCGTGGACCTCCACGTCGTCGGCCGCCTGGTGGAGACCGCGCGCGACCTCGCTGCGGGTGGGGCGGACATCGGCGTCGTGGTGTGCGGCAAGCGGGCAGCGCACATCGAGCGGACGGACCCGCTGTTCCGTGCCGAGGTCGACAAGTACTACCTCAGCCTCGAGGTGATCGACGACCTCACCCGGGTC
>DATKTF010000010.1:0-2725 GCA_035531255.1 Cellulomonadaceae bacterium | reverse complement strand
CACCTGGGTCGCCGACTACCAGGTCACCGGCACCAACACCTGGGAACCCGTCCCCGGCACCGCCACCACGACCACCACCACCGGACCCCTCGCCGTCCACACCGCCCGATCCCACCTCGTCGACGGTCCCCTCCGCTGAGGCAGCGGCGCTACTTCTTGGCAGCTGCCGGCTTCTTGGCCGCGGGTTTGCGGGCGGCGGCCTTGCGCACCGTCGGCTTCTTCTTAGCGGGGGCCTGCGCTCTCTTCTCCGCGAGGAGCTCGACCGCCTGCTCGGGCGTGATCGACTCGGGCGTGACGTCCCGCGGGAGAGTCCTGTTCGTCTCGCCGTCGGTCACGTAGGCACCGAACCGGCCCTCCTTGACGACGATCGGCCGCTCGGACGTCGGGTCGACGCCGAGCTCGCGCAGCGGCGGCGTCGTCGCCGTGCCGCGACCACGCTTGGGCTGCGCATAGATCGCCAGCGCCTCCTCGAGGGTGACGTCGAACATCGCCTCCTCGGAGGCGAGGGTGCGGGAGTCCGTGCCCTTCTTCAGGTACGGCCCGTACCGACCGTTCTGCGCGGTGATCGGCTCTCCGGACTCCGGGTCGAGCCCGATGACCCGCGGCAGCGCCAGCAGGCGAAGGGCGTCGTCGAGCGTGATCGTCTGGAGCTGCATGGACTTCAGGAGCGACGCGGTGCGCGGCTTCGGTGCAGCGGCGAGGGCCTTCTTCTTCGCGGCGGCCGACAGTCCGGGGTCGATCTCGGGCTCCGGCAGGAGCTCGGTCACGTAGGGGCCGAATCGCCCCGAACGCGCCACGATCGACGTCCCCGTGGACGGGTCCTCGCCGAGCACGAGGTCACCGTCGACCTGGGTCTCGAAGAGCTCGAGCGCCTTCGCGACCGTCAGCTCGTCCGGGGCGAGCTCCTCCGGGACCGACGCGCGTCGGGGTTCGCCGCCGGCGACCTCGGGCGGCCCCTCGAGGTACGGACCGTAGCGACCGACGCGCAGCGTGATGCCCTCGCCGATCGGGATGGAGTTGACCTCCCGGGCGTCGATCTCCCCGAGGTCGTCGACCAGATGACGCAACCCCTCGCCCTCGGTGCGGCCGGTGCCGTCACCGAAGTAGAACCGGGTGAGCCACGCGACGCGCTCCTTGTCGCCCGCGGCGATCGCGTCGAGGTCGTTCTCCATCTCGGCGGTGAAGTCGTAGTCCACGAGCCAGTCGAAGTGTTCTTCGAGCAGCCGGGTCACCGCGAACGCCAACCAGCTCGGCACCAGGGCCTGACCTCGCGACGTCACGTAACCGCGGTCCTGGATCACCGAGATCGTCGCTGCGTACGTCGACGGGCGGCCGATGCCACGTTCCTCGAGTGCCTTGATCAGGCTCGCCTCGGTGAACCGGGGCGGAGGCGACGTGCGGTGGCCGTCGGACTCGAGCCCACGGGAGCCGACGGCGTCTCCTTCGGCGAGCTGGGGCAGCCGGGACTGGGCGTCGTCCTTGTCCTTGGCGCCGCCCGCGCCATCCGTGCCGCCGCTCGTGCCGTCTGCGCCGTCTGCGCCATCCGAGTATCGGTCGACGTCCCGGCCCTCCTCGTACGCCGCCATGAAGCCGCGGAAGGTGATGACGGTGCCGGAGGCGGAGAACACCGCATCCTGCGAGGAACCGCCCGCACCCAGGCCGGGGGCGAGAGCGCCGAGCCGGACCGATGCCGTGGATCCGCGCGAGTCGGCCATCTGGGACGCAACGGTCCGCTTCCAGATCAGCTCGTAGAGCCGGAACTGGTCCCCAGAGATCTCCCGCGACACCTCGGCGGGCGTGCGGAACGCGTCACCTGCCGGTCGGATCGCCTCGTGGGCCTCCTGCGCGCCCTTGTTCTTCGCGGCGTACACGCGCGGTGCGTCCGGGACGTACTCCGGCCCGTACAGCTCGGCAGCCTGCCGGCGCGCCGCGTCGATCGCCTGGGTGCTCAGCACCGGCGAGTCGGTCCGCATGTACGTGATGTAGCCGTTCTCGTACAGCGTCTGCGCAGTCCGCATCGTCTGCCGGGAACCGAAGCGCAGCTTGCGTGACGCCTCCTGCTGGAGGGTCGACGTCGTGAACGGAGCAGCCGGGCGGCGCGTGTACGGCTTGGTCTCGAGGCTGCGCACGGTGACGTCCGCCCCGGCGAGGGCGGCGACCAGCGCACCGGCCGACACCTCGTCCAGCTGGACGGCGTCACCGGACCTCAGCCGACCGCGGTCGTCGAAGTCACGACCGCTCGCGACGCGACGCCCGTCGAGGCTCGTCAGGCGCGCCCGGAACGACTCGCCGGCGTCGGGCCCGACCACCGCGGCGAACTCGCCCACGACGTCCCAGTAGTCGGCGGCGCAGAAGGCCATCCGTTCCCGCTCGCGCTCCACGACCAGTCGCGTCGCGACCGACTGGACACGTCCCGCGGACAGTCCCTGGCGGACCTTGCGCCACAGCACCGGGGAGACCTCGTAGCCGTAGAGACGGTCGAGGATGCGACGTGTCTCCTGGGCGTCGACGAGCCGGGTGTCGAGGTCGCGTGTGTTCTCCAGCGCCCGGTGGATCGCCTCGCGGGTGATCTCGTGGAACACCATCCGCTTGACGGGAACCTTCGGCTTGAGCTCCTGCAGCAGGTGCCAGGCGATCGCCTCGCCCTCGCGGTCCTCATCGGTGGCCAGCAGAAGCTCGTCGGCGTCGGCAAGCTTGCGCTTGAGCTCGGCAACCTTCTTGCGCT
>DATKTF010000009.1:0-3846 GCA_035531255.1 Cellulomonadaceae bacterium | reverse complement strand
GTCGTCGTCGCTCACCAGGTGGCCGAGCCCACGCACGACCGCGACCGGCCGCCCGGCGCTCTTCCCCTTGACGAGCTCCGCGGCCGCCGCGATCTCGTCCGCGACCGCGGTGACGGTCGCGGTGAGCACGCGCCCGAAGGTGTCCCGTTGGCCGCGGAGGTCGTCGGTCACCGCGACCCCCGCCGCACCGATCGCCAGGTCTGTCACGCCCTGACGCCACGGCCGCCCGGCGGTGTCGGTGACGACCACACCCAGCCGCACGCCGAGCCGGCGCTGCAGACCCTCCCGGATCGTGCGCGCCGAGGCATCCGGATCGACCGGCAGGAGCAGGATCGTCCCCTCGGGCGTGTTGCTCGCGTCGACACCCGCGGCCGCCATGACGAGACCGAGCCGGTTCTCCACGATCCGCGTGATGCCGCCCGGGTGCTCACGCGTGGCCACGACGCGGACCGTCTCGTCGGTGATCGCCTGCTCGCGGTCGGTCGCGGCGACCACGCGGCCCTCGGCCTTGGAGACGATCTTCGAGGTGACGACCACCACGTCGCCGTCCCGCAGTCCCGTGAGGGCCGGTGCCATCAGCGCGACGAGGTCGTCGCCGGTCCGGACCTCCGGGAGACCGTCCGGAGCCCAGACCGTCAACGGGCCCGTCACCGCACCAGCGCCGGCAGCACGTCGCGCCCGAACGTCTCGATCCACTCGCGCTGGTTGCGACCCACGTTGTGCAGGTACACCCGGTCGAAGCCGAGGTCGACGTACTTCTGGATCTCGGCGCGGTGCCGATCCGGGTCCGCGGAGATGACCATCCGCCCCTCGAAGTCCTCCGGCCGCACGAGCCGCGCCATCTGCTCGAAGTCGAACGGCGACCGGATGTCGGCCTTCGGGAACTTCATGCCGCCGTTGGGCCACTCCGTCATCGCGTTGGTGAGCGCCTGCTCGTCGGTCTCCGCCCAGGACAGGTGGAGCTGGAGGATCTTCGGCATCACGGACGGGTCCTTGCCCGCGTCACGAGCGCCCTCGTCGAACTTGGCGAAGAGCCCGGAGATCTTCTCGAGCGGGGCTCCGACCGTGATCAGGCCGTCCGCGTGCCGCCCGGCACGCTTGGCGGTCACCGGGCCGGCGGTCGCGACGAGGATCTCGGGCGGCACCTCGGGCATCGTCCACAGCCGGGTGGACTCGAGCTTGTAGTAGGGACCGGTGTGCTTGACGTCCTTGCCGGCGAGCGACGCGGCGAACAGCTTCGAGATGATCTCGATCGCCTCGAACATCCGGTTGATCCGCTCGGGGGCCTCGGGCCAGTACCCGGCGACGACGTGCTCGTTGAGCGCCTCGCCGGACCCGAGCCCGAGCCAGTGCCGGCCGGGGTACATCGCGGCGAGCGTGGCGGAGGCCTGGGCGACCATCGCGGGGTGCCAACGGAACGTCGGCGCGGTCACCCCGGGGCCGAGGTCGCCCACGGTGCGCTCCCCCAGTGCCGCGAGCACGTTCCACACGAAGGCCGACTGCCCCTGCGCGGGAACCCACGGCTGGAAGTGGTCGGCCGCCATCACCCCGGAGAACCCGTGCTGCTCGGCGAGCACCGAGAGCTCGATCACCTCGGTCGGGTGGAACTGCTCGAGCATCGCCGCATATCCGACAGTCAGACCGTGCGCCACGTCCGCCTCCTCGCCTTGCCCAGCTGCCCGTGCGCTGGTCACCCGCTCCTGCGAGGGTAACCCGCGCACGTGACGGGAAGATGTCCGGGAGCGCACGACCGCTGCACGGCCGGACGCCCCGGATCTGGGAGAATGCGTGACCATGAGCGACTCCCCCGCGACCGAGACCGACGCAGTCCCGCCGACGCCGTCCCCGACGAGCTCCCGGGTACCGGACAAGGTCTCGCTCGACGGGCTGGAGGATCGCTGGGATGCCGCGTGGAGCGCCCAGGGGACGTACGACTTCGACCGCAGCGCGGTCCGCGCCGACGTGTACTCGATCGACACCCCGCCGCCCACCGTCTCCGGCTCGTTGCACGTGGGCCACGTGTTCTCCTACACGCACACCGACGTCGTCGCCCGCTACTGGCGGATGCGCGGCAAGGCGGTCTTCTACCCGATGGGCTGGGACGACAACGGGCTCCCCACCGAACGCCGCGTGCAGAACTACTACGGCGTGCGCTGCGACCCCTCGCTCCCCTACGTCGAGGGCTACCTGCCGCCGCTCGAGGGCGCCGAGGGCAAGAGCGTCAGGGCGGCCGACCAGCAGCCGATCAGCAGGAAGAACTTCGTCGAGCTCTGCGAACGACTGACCGCCGAGGACGAGAAGCAGTTCGAGGCGCTGTGGCGTCATCTGGGGCTCTCGGTCGACTGGCGGCACCACTACCAGACCATCGGTCGCACGGCCCAGGCCACGGCCCAGACCGCGTTCCTCCGCAACCTCGCGCGCGACGAGGCCTATCAGGCCGAGGCGCCCGGGCTGTGGGACGTGACGTTCCAGACGGCCGTCGCCCAGGCCGAGCTCGAGGCGCGTGACTACCCCGGGCACTTCCACAAGGTCGCGTTCCACGCCCCGGACGGTCCGGTGTTCATCGAGACCACGCGACCCGAGCTGCTGCCGGCCTGCGTCGCGCTGATCGCGCACCCGGACGACGCGCGCTACCAGCACCTGTTCGGCACGACGGTACGGTCGCCGCTGTTCGACGTCGAGGTGCCCGTGCTGGCCCACCCGGCCGCCGAGCCGGACAAGGGCGCCGGCATCGCGATGTGCTGCACGTTCGGTGACCTGACCGACGTGCAGTGGTGGCGCGAGCTCCAGCTGTCGACCCGCTCGGTCCTCACCCGCGACGGCCGGATCACGCGCGAGGTCCCCGAGTGGATCGCGTCCGCGTCCGCCGTCGAGCTGTTCGAGGCGATCGCGGGCAAGACGACGTTCTCCGCACGGGCGACGATCGTGGACGCGCTGCGAGAGTCGGGCGATCTCGACGGGGAGCCGGTCGCGACGCAGCGTAAGGCCAACTTTTTCGAGAAGGGCGACAAGCCCCTCGAGATCGTCACGAGCCGCCAGTGGTACATCCGTAACGGCGGCCGGGACGCCGAGCTCAACGCCGCGCTTCTCGGCCGCGGTGCCGAGCTGGCGTTCCACCCCGAGTTCATGCAGGTCCGCTACGAGAACTGGGTCGGTGGTCTCAACGGCGACTGGCTGGTCTCGCGCCAGCGGTTCTTCGGCGTCCCGATCCCGGTCTGGTACCCGCTCGATGCCGACGCCGAGCCGCGGTGGGACGCCCCGATCGTCCCGGACGAGTCGAGCCTCCCGGTCGACCCGTCCGCCGACGTCCCCGCGGGCTACACGGCCGACCAGCGCGGCCGTGCCGGTGGCTTCATCGGCGACCCGGACATCATGGACACCTGGGCGACCTCCTCGCTCACGCCGCAGATCGCCGGAGGCTGGCTCACCGACCCGGACCTCTTCGCCCGCATCTTCCCGATGGACCTGCGACCACAGGGGCAGGACATCATCCGGACGTGGCTGTTCTCGACGGTGGTCCGCTCGCACCTCGAGCACGGCTCGCTGCCGTGGAGCGACGCCGCGATCTCCGGCTGGATCCTCGATCCGGACCGCAAGAAGATGAGCAAGTCCAAGGGGAACGTCGTGACCCCGATGGGTCTCCTCGAGGAGCACGGCTCGGACGCGGTGCGCTACTGGGCCGCGTCCGCGCGCCTCGGCACCGACGCGGCGTTCGAGGTCGGGCAGATGAAGATCGGCCGTCGGCTCGCGATCAAGGTGCTCAACGCGAGCAAGTTCGCGTTGTCGTTCGCCGGCGACGGCGAGGTCCCGCTGGATCCTTCGCTGGTCACCGAGCCGTTGGACAAG
>DATKTF010000008.1:0-2996 GCA_035531255.1 Cellulomonadaceae bacterium | reverse complement strand
CGTCTGCACCGATGCCCGCTCCTCGCATGAGCAGAAGGCAATCCCGTTCGCCACGTCAGAGTTCAGGCCACAGCAGGACCCGCTCGACCTGTTCGACGGTTCTCGAAGTTGCCTGGACGGCACAAGACTTGCGGGGGTGCTGGTGCGCATCACGGACGTCAACACGTCGTGTCGCCCGGACAAGCCCATCCACGGCATGGCGTACCTCGCCACGGGGCTGGCCGCCGGCAGCGACCTTGTCGACTCGTTCTCCTATTGGCCGGTCTGCGACGTCTTCGCGGAGACGAACGTCCCGGCGTCGATCTCCCATGGGGATTTCGGACTGCTCACGCGGCGGCAGATCGCAAACCCGACGTACCACCTGTACGCCTTCATGGTGCGGATGGGTGCGCAGGTCTTGGCGCGGGATGAGGACCAGCTTGTGTGAATGGACGACACCGGCCGCGTCATGGTGTGTGCCCGCCGGCGGCTCCGTTGCCGTCCCTGTCCCAGACAACCACGAGCGACGTCCGTCGTTGCCGATCTGGGCCGGTGGCATGCGTGGAGCCGACGGGATCGGAGTCGTCGTGCTGCGCGAGCGCGTCAACGAGGTCGACGGCATCGCGTTCACCGCCTGGCGTGAGCTGGGCAGACCGATGCCGCCGACTAAGCGTGAGCTCGAGGTCCTGCGTCGCCGCGAGCGGCCGGCCGTGGAACACCAGCACCTGGCCACCGTCGCCGGGCGGGTGGACCTCAGCTTCGTCCTCAGTCGTCACGAGGTGACGTTCGTGGAGCTCACCCCGGTGCGCCAGACGCACCACGAGGGCCTGGATGACCGGCGCCTGCTCGGAGGCTCCGAGTCCCGGCTCGTCGCGCGCCACGATCTCTAGCCCATCACGCACCCCCGGTAACCGTCCGAGTCCTCAGGAAGGCGTCCCCCATGTTCGGTCCCTCCAGTCCCTTCGACCGCACGGTCACCGTCCCCGCGGCGCGCCTGATCATCGACCGCTACCTGCCTGGCTACGTCGCCTCGCCGCAGGGTGCCCAGCTGGGCGACCTCCCGCTCGGGCTGCTCGCGATCCGGGTCCCGGCCCTGCGCGACGACCCGCAGCGGCTCGACCAGTTCTGGGCCGAGCTCGCCGCGTTAGCAGACGACGCCCCGGCGGTCACGTACTCGGAGCCGATCACCCCCGACCCGGGCTACGAGAGCGAGGACGTCGCGCGAGGGTCGGCGGCGCTGATCCTCCCGAAACCGACGCCGCGCTGGGGTGTGGTCGAGCTTGTCCTCGAAGGCCCCTCACACGGCAACCCCTTCGTCGACGTCGACGTGTGGGCGCAGTTCAGTCTCGGCGAGCGCACGGTGCGTGCCGGGGGGTTCTACGACGGTGGCGGGACCTACCGGATTCGGATGCTCGCGGAGGAGGAGGGCACGTGGTCCGTCACGACCGGCTCGACCGCCCGCTCGCTCGACGGCGTGGTTGGTGAGGTTGAGGTCGTCGCACCGGACCCCGGGGCGCACGGGCCTGTGCGGGTGGACGGGTTCCACTTCGTCCACGCCGACGGCACCCGCTACCGGCCGTGGGGAACGACGGCCTACGCGTGGACCCATCAGCCGGAGGTGCTGCAGGACGCGACGTTGGCGACCCTTGCGGATGGGCCGTTCACCAAGATGCGGATGTGTCTGCTGCCGAAGTCCTGCCTCTTCACCACCAACGAGCCCGAGCGGCTGCCGTTCGTGCGTACGCAGGATGGTTTCGACGAGACGCGGTTCGACGTCGAGTCCTTCGCGCGGCTCGAGGCTCGCATCGCGCAGCTCGCTGCCCTCGGCATCGAGGCGGACCTCATCCTCTTCCACCCCTACGACCGTTGGGGCTTCGCTGCGATGGGTCCGACGACCGACGACAGGCTGGTGCGGTACGCGGTGCGTCGCCTGGCTGCCTTCGCCAACGTGTGGTGGTCGCTGTCGAACGAGTTCGACCTGATCTCCGGCAAGTCGCCGGAGGACTGGCTGCGTATCGGGGCGCTGATCGGTGCCGAGGATCCGCACGGGCATCTAGTCGGCAACCACAACTGCACGACGTTCTACGACAACTCCCTGCCGTGGATCACGCACTCCTCGCTGCAGCGCATCGACGTCTACCGCACGGCCGAGTACACCGATGTGTGGCGCGAGCGCTGGGGCAAGCCCGTGGTCATCGATGAGATCGGGTACGAAGGCGATATCGAGCACGGGTGGGGCAACCTCAGCGGTCAGGAGCTGATCAGGCGCTTCTGGGAAGGTGCTGTACGCGGCGGATACGTCGGCCACGGTGAGACGTTCCTCAACGACCGTGAGGAGCTGTGGTGGTCCAAGGGTGGTGAGCTCGTCGGAGAGAGCCCCGAGCGGATCGGCTTCCTTGCGCGGATCGTTGCGGAGTCCCCGGCCGGGGTCCTCGACCCTTGCCCGAGCGACTGGGACGTGCCGTGGGGCGGGGTCGAGGGCGAGTACCTCGTCGGGTACTTCGGTTTCATGTGCCCGCGCTACCGCAACGTGCGGCTGCCCGAGGGGGAGTTCCGCGTCGACGTCATCGACACCTGGGGCATGACCGTCGATGCCCTCTCGGGCACGTTCCGTGACCAGGTCGAGGTGCCTATGCCGGCGCGCCCGTACATGGCGATCCGGCTGGTCAAGGTCGGCGCCTGATCCCGGCGGCCGCACGGACATGGCGGACCTCAGGCGCGAAGGTGGCCGCGGCCCGCGACGAGGCGCCCTCGCGGGGTAGGAGTCAGCACCTTGCGATGAACATCGCGGCACCTGTGGCACCAGATCAGCCTGGGCTGCGCCGCCGATGACCCTCTGCTGGCGTGTCGAGCTCGGTTCAGGGGTATACGGGTGACTCGAGGTCGCCGACCAGGTCCCCGATGGAGATGATCGGCATGTTGTGCGTCTTGGCGAAGGTGTTCAGCTCAGCGCCGCGGAGCATCCGGCCGTCCGCTCCGGCGATCTCGCAGATGACTCCGACCTGCGGGAGGCCGGC
>DATKTF010000007.1:0-3074 GCA_035531255.1 Cellulomonadaceae bacterium | reverse complement strand
CCGGTGAGCCGGAAGCCCACCACCCGCGGGATCAGCATCGACACGGGCTGGCCGAGCATGGCCGCCTCGGCCTCGATGCCTCCGACGCCCCAGCCGAGGACGCCGAGACCGTTCACCATCGTGGTGTGCGAGTCGGTGCCGACGCAGGTGTCGGGATACGCGCGCAGGACCGGTGTCCCGTCGACCTCGACCTCACGCGTCATGACGACGCGTGCGAGGTACTCGATGTTGACCTGGTGGACGATCCCGGTGCCCGGGGGGACGACCTTGAAGTCGTCGAACGCCGTCTGCCCCCAGCGCAGGAACTGGTACCGCTCGCGGTTCCGCTCGTACTCGAGCTCGACGTTGCGGCGGAACGCGTCGGCGCGTCCCGCGACGTCGATCTGCACCGAGTGGTCGATCACGAGCTCGGCGGGCGCGAGGGGGTTGATCCGGGAGGGGTCGCCGCCGAGGTCGACGACGGCCTCCCGCATCGTGGCGAGGTCGACGACGCACGGCACACCGGTGAAATCCTGCATGATGACGCGCGCGGGCGTGAACTGGATCTCGGTGTCGGGTTGCGCGTCGGGGTCCCAGCCGGCGATCGCGCGCACGTGTTCCGCCGTCGTGTTCGCGCCGTCCTCGGTGCGCAGCAGGTTCTCCGCGAGGACCTTCAGGCTGTACGGGAGACGCTCGGTCCCCGGGACGGCCGAGAGGCGGTAGATCTCGTAGGCGGTCTCTCCGACCAGGAGGGTCCCCTTCGACCCGAACGTGTCGACGCTGCTCACTGCTGGCTCCTTCGGCTGGCGGTTCACCCGACGCGCGCATGGTCGTCGGGCCGTGTGACGAGGCTGCTCCTACCCCAGGGCACCCGGGCGCGAGCGCCTCGCGGATATCTCGACATCAAGATACATCGTAGCGGCACCACGCGCGTGCGCGACCGCCATCCATCATGCAGGACGGCGGAGAGGTGCACCTCGACCGCGGCGACGGCCCACGACCTCGACGCCTGCACATCCGACCACTGCCGCCGCGACGACGACCACCGCCGACCCCGCCGTCAGCACGTCGAGCGCGAAGAACCCGCGGACGACGGGGACGAGGAACCCGCCGACGCCAGCCGCGGCCATCGCGCCGACGAGCGCGACCTTCCACCAGAGCCAGGGCCGCGCAAGCACGCCGATCAGCCAGAGGCCGCAGCACAGGAGCACCGCCGTCGCGGCCGACCGCGCCTCCTGCTCGGGCACGCGCGACCGCAGCACCGCGTGGGTCACGAACACGACGGTCCCCATGAGCAGGCCCGACGGCACGGCGAGACGCAGCACGCGGGGCAGGAAACCCGGCAGGTACCGCTGCGAGCTCGGCGCCAGCGCGAGGAAGAACGCCGGGATGCCGATGGTCAGCGCGCTCACCAGCGTCAGGTGTCGCGGCTGGAACGGGTACGGCACGACGAACAGCACGCTCGCGACCACCAGGAGCGCCGCATACGTCGTCTTGCTGAGGAACAGGTTCGCGACGCGCTCCATGTTGGCGATGACGCGCCTCCCCTCGCCGACGACCCCGGGGAGCGACGAGAACCTCCCGTCCAGCAGGACGAGCCGCGCGACCGCCTTCGTCGCCGCGGCACCGGAGCCCATCGCGATCCCGAGGTCCGCGTCCTTGAGCGCCAACGCGTCGTTGACGCCGTCTCCGGTCATCGCGACCGTGCGACCGGCGCGCTGCAGAGCGTGCACCATCGCGCGTTTCTGCTCGGGAGTCACCCGTCCGAACACGTGCTCGGCCGCCATCACGCGGGACAGCGCCCCGATCTCGGTCGGGAGCGAACCGGCATCGATGCCGACGACCGTCCTGCCGGTGCCGGTCAGGTCCAGTGCCGTCGCGATCGCACCGACCGTCGCGGGGTCGTCGCCGGAGATCACGGTCAGCTCGACGCCCTGGTCACGGAAGTACGCCAGGGTCTCGGCCGCATCGGGACGCAGGTGCTCACGCAGGACGACGAGCGTGACGGGCACGAGTCCGTCCGGGAGCACGGGCTCGTCCCGTCCCGTGCCGTCGGCACCGTCGGCACCGTCAGCACCGTCGGCCCGGCACAGGACCAAGACGCGCGCACCGTCCCGTGCGACGGTGGCGGCCCTGTCGCGCGCCGCCACCGCGGCCTCGCCGATCGTGCCGGCCAGCACGATCGACGGTGCACCGAGGACCCACGTGCCGGTCGAGGTCCGGACGGCGCTCCACTTCCGCGCGGACGAGAACGCGATGGCGTCCTCGACCGCCGCAGGCGCGACGCCCGCGAGCCCCGAGGCGATCGCCGCCGCGGTGGCGTTGGCCTCGGGGTCACCCCCGATCGCGGCGAGAGCCTCGCGAGCACCCGGGACCACCATAAGGTCCTCGAACCGGTCGAGCGCCATCGTTCCGTCGGTGAGCGTGCCCGTCTTGTCGAGGCACAGCACGTCGACCCGCGCGAGCACCTCGACGGCCGGGAGCTCCTGCACCAGGACCTGGCGCCGGGCGAGGACGACCGCCGCGAGCGCGAAGTTGATCGACGTCAGCAGCACGAGGCCCTCGGGCACCATGCCGACGACGCCGGCGACGCCGGACACCGCCGCCGACCGCCACGAGCCGTCCGCGAACGCCGTCTGCCACCCCCCGTGCGCCCGGACCTGGCTCCACATGAGCAGCGCGCTCAGCGGGCCGATGATCCACGCGACGACGACGAGCACCCGGTTGATCCCCGCCCGGAGCTCGGAACGAACCAACGAGAACCGACGCGCCGAGCTCGTCAACCGGTTCGCGTACGAGTCGGCACCGACGTGGGTCACGCGTGCGCTCGCCGATCCGGCCACGACGATCGAGCCCGACAGCACGTCGTCCCCGACGGCCTTCACGACCGCCGCCGACTCGCCGGTCACCAAGGACTCGTCGACCTCGAGCCCCGCCGGCCGGAGCACGGTGGCGTCGACCGGTACCTGGTCACCGACGGAGAGGAGCAGGACGTCGTCGAGCACGACGTCCCGGACGTCGACCGCGAGCTCGGTCCCGTCCCGCACGACGCGCGCGTCGGGGGCGTTCAGGATGGCCAGGCGGTCGAGCACGCG
>DATKTF010000006.1:0-5189 GCA_035531255.1 Cellulomonadaceae bacterium | reverse complement strand
GGCTCGATCACGACGGGCTGCTCGAGGTCGCGCCGACGCCGATCGACTGAACGACGTTCGCGCGCCCGGTCGAGCGTGAGGTAGCCGGTCGAATCGAGCTCGACCGGCCCGGTCTCGCCCTCGCGCGCCGTGACCGCGGCGACACCAGTACGGTTCTGGGGTGACTGAGAGCACCGCGGGACCGTCGGACCACGGCACGACCGCTCACCCGGACGGTCGCCCGGGGATGAGCCCCGGGGTCCGCCCAGGCCCGCGTGCCGAACCGGACCCGGGCGCGGCGTCGGCCGCCCGACGTGGTCGTCGCGTCCCCACGCCGCGCGTCGCCCCGGTCGGTCTCGACCCGGCATGGGCGACCCGCACGGTCTCGGTCGCGCTCGACGAGGATCTCGGTCCGGCACCGGGTCGTGACGTGACGACGCAGGCCACCGTGGCGCCGCACGAGCCCGGCGTCGCGCACCTGGTCGCGCGCGCTCGCGGTGTCGTCGCGGGTCTCCCCGTCGTCTCGGAGGTCGTCGGTCAGGTGGCCCTGCGGTTCGGCCTCGAGCCGGTCACCGTCGATGTCCTGGTGCCCGACGGCGAGACGGTGACACCGGGCCAGGTGCTGGCCGTGCTCCGTGGTCCCGTGCAGGTGCTCCTGATCGCGGAGCGGACGGTGCTGAACCTCGTGTCGCGCGCGTCGGGCGTGGCGACCCACACGCGGCGCTGGGCGGACGCTCTCGACGGCACCGGAGCCCAGGTCCTCGACACCCGCAAGACGACACCCGGCCTGCGCCAGCTCGAGAAGTACGCCGTGCGCTGCGGCGGGGGCACGAACAAGCGCATGGGTCTGTACGACGTCGCGATGGTCAAGGACAACCACGTGGTCGCGGCGGGTTCCGTCTCGGCGGCGGTGGCGGCCGTCCGGGACCGCTTCCCCGACGTCGACATCCAGGTCGAGGCGGACACCCGGGACCAGGCGCTGGAGGCGCTCGACGCCGGCGCCAGGTTCCTGCTGCTCGACAACATGGCCACCGGGGTGCTGGCGGACGTGGTCGCGGCGGTGCGGGCGCGCGAGGGCGAGACCGGGCGGGTCGAGCTCGAGGCGACCGGCAACCTCACGCTCGACCGGGCGCGCGAGGTCGCCGCGACGGGAGTCGACTACCTCTCGGTCGGCGGGCTCACGCACTCGTCCCCGATCCTGGACCTCGCGCTCGACCTGGTGGCACGCGGCTGACGCCGCGGGCTCGGAGGCGCCTCGACCATCGACGCGGGTCCGGACGCTGCATCCGTCGCGGCTTTCCTCCCTGTCCGCGCCGCACGGCGCCCCGACGGTGCGCCGGTAGGATCGCCGGGTGACCGAGACGGACATCCCCCAGCCCGACGAGGACCTCCCGGAGCAGATGCGGGTCCGTCGCGAGAAGCGTGAACGCATCCTGTCGCGCGGTGAGGACGCCTATCCGGTCTCCGTCCCGCGCACGCATTCCGTCGCCGAGGTGCGCGCCGGCTGGTCGCACCTGGAGGCCGGCGACGAGACCGACGACGTCGTCGGTGTCGCGGCGCGCGTGGTCTATCTGCGGAACACCGGAAAGCTCTGCTTCGTCACGGTCCAGGACGGCGAGGGCAATCGTCTTCAGGTGATGCTGAGCCAGGCCGTGGTCGGAGAGGAGTCGTTGTCCCGCTTCAAGGCCGATGTCGACCTCGGCGACCACCTGTTCGCCCATGGCACGGTCATCAGCTCGCGGCGGGGCGAGCTGTCGGTGTTCGCGGACGGCTGGCAGCTCGCGGCCAAGGCGTTGCGGCCGCTTCCGGTGCTGCACAAGGAGCTCTCGGAGGAGGCGCGTGTGCGACGCCGCTACGTCGACCTGATTGCGCGACCGGCGGCACGGGACATGGTCCGCGTGCGGGCCGGCGCGGTCCGGTCGCTGCGCGAGAACTTCCATCGGCGCGGATTCCTGGAAATCGAGACGCCGATGCTGCAGACGATCCACGGCGGTGCGGCCGCCCGCCCGTTCACCACGCACATGAATGCGTTCGACATCGATCTCTTCCTCCGGATCGCCCCGGAGCTATTCCTGAAGCGTGCCGTCGTGGGTGGCGTCGAACGTGTCTTCGAGATCAACCGGAACTTCCGCAACGAGGGAGCCGACTCCACGCACTCACCCGAGTTCGCGATGCTCGAGGCGTACGAGGCGTACGGCGACTACGACACCATGGCGGCATTGACTCAGGATCTCGTGCAGACGGCCGCGACGGACGTGCTCGGGACGACGGTCATCACCCTCCCCGACGGCGAGGAGTACGACCTGGGAGGCCGGTGGACCCAGCTGTCGTTGTACGACTCCCTCTCCGAGGCCATCGGCGAGCAGATCACGCACGACACCTCCGACGCCCGGCTGCTCGAGCTCGTCGAGAAGTTCGACCTGCAGATCGACACGCGCCGCTCGAACCACGGGAAGCTCGTCGAGGAGCTCTGGGAGCACCATGTCGGAGACCACCTGTACGCGCCGACCTTCGTCCGCGACTTCCCGGTCGAGACGAGCCCGCTCACGCGCGACCATCGGACGGCACCCGGGCTCGTCGAGAAGTGGGATCTCTACGTGCGCGGCTTCGAGCTCGCGACCGCCTACTCGGAGCTCGTCGACCCGGTCATCCAACGTCAGCGTTTCGAGGCCCAGGCGCTGCTGGCTGCCGCCGGTGACGACGAAGCCATGGTGCTCGACGAGGACTTCCTCGCCGCGATGGAATACGCCATGCCGCCGGCCGGTGGCATGGGGATGGGCATCGACCGCCTTCTGATGGCGCTGACCGGTCTCGGCATCCGCGAGACCATCACGTTCCCGCTCGTGAAACCGCAGTCCTGACGCGACGCGTCGTAGACTCGTGCGGTGAACGCCTTTCTGCTCGCCCTCGCGGCCCTCGTCCCGTCGATCGGTGTCGGCTTCCTGTTCTACCTCGCGATTCGCGCCCTGGTGAATGCGGACAGGACCGAGCGCGCCGCGCTCGCGAGGCTTGACGCCGAAGAGCGTGCATCGGCCACGCAATCAGAGCGTCCGGCAGGCAGCTGAACCCCATTATATGGTGGATTCCGTGAAAACTGCGCGCTCCGAGGGCGTTTGGCTTTGACGGTGCAATCCCTGGGTGCAATCATTTACGCACCACCCGGGTACCACCGAGCAGCATGAGGTAACGAAATGGCACAGAAGGTTCAGGTCCTGCTCGTCGACGACGTCGACGGCAGCACCGCAGACGAGACCGTCACATTCGCACTGGACGGCGTTTCCTACGAGATCGACCTGACGACTGCGCACGCGGCAGATCTGCGCGACGCATTCGGCTCCTGGGTCGGCCACGCACGTAAGGTCGGCGGTCGCGCGACGGGTCGATCCGCAGTCCGTGGTCGCCGGACGTCGAGCGGGGCGAGCGGCGAGGCGACGGCCATCCGGGAGTGGGCTCGCGCGAACGGGCACGACGTGTCCGAGCGCGGACGCATCTCGGCCGAGGTCCGTGCCGCCTACGCTGCAGCGCACTGAGGTCGGGCGCCGCCCGCATCACCCGCGGCGCGTGTCCGACGCGCTGACTCCCGGGGGCGGAGTCATGCGAACGGCGCCATGAACCACGACAGCGCCCGCGGTGCAGGGAGAGATCCCTGCACCGCGGGCGCTGTCGTCGTTCGTACGGGAGGTTCAGCGGCTCGCGGTGAGCTCGCGAACCGCCGCGTACTGCTCGCGGACGGCCGGCACCAGCGCCCCGGAGTAGACCGAGACCGCGGAGGTCGTCCACACCGGCGGGCGGACTCCTCCGGCGAGCACCCACGCCGCCTGGCGGGCGGCGCCGTCCGCCACGTACTCGCCGGGAGCAGGCACCGTGATGTCGAGTCCCAGGACGCTCGGCGCGATCTGCCGGACCGCTTCCGACTGAGCCCCCCCACCGATCAGCGAGATCCGGCCCACGGGTACCCCTTGCGCACGCAGCGCGTCGAGGCCGTCGGCGAGGGCACAGAGCATCCCCTCGACCGCAGCACGCGCCAGGTGTGCCGACGTGGTGTTCTGCAGTCGGAGCCCGTGCAGGGCGCCCGTGGCGTCGGGCTTGTTCGGCGTCCGCTCGCCCTCGAGGTACGGGACCATGACGAGGCCGTCGGCCCCGGCCGGTGCGGAGAGCGCCAGCCGGCTCAGCTCGGCGTGGTCGACCCCGAGCATCCGGCACGCGGCGTCGAGCACCCGGGACGCGTTCAGCGTGCAGACGAGCGGAAGGAAGGCCCCGGTCGCGTCGGCGAACCCGCTGACCAGGCCCGTCGCGTCGGTGGTCGGTCGTGCCGACACCGCAGAGACGACTCCCGACGTGCCGATCGAGATCGCGACGTCCCCTTCGGCGAGGCCGAGACCCAACGCCGCGGCCGCGTTGTCGCCGGCCCCCGGTCCGAGGGCCAGCCCGGAGCCGAGCGGCCCACGCGAGGTACCCACGCGTTCCGACGGACCGGCAACGCGGGGGAGCACGGCATCGTGCCCGAGTGCGAGCTCGAGAAGGTCCCGACGGTACTTTCCGGTGGACGGATCCCAGTAGCCCGTCCCCGAGGCATCGGACCGATCGGTCACCAGCTGGGCGAGACCGTCCGACGTGCCCGGGCCGTGGCCGGCGAGACGCCAGGTCAGCCAGTCGTGCGGGAGCGCGACGGCAGCGGTGCGGGCGGCGTTGGCGGGTTCGGCGCGCGAGAGCCACCGGAGCTTCGTGACCGTGTAGGACGCAACCGGTACCGATCCGGTCGCGCGCGCCCACGCCTCACTTCCGGCCTCGGGGCCGCCGAGGTCGTCGATCAGGTCCAGCGCGGCCTGGGCGGAGCGGGTGTCGTTCCAGAGCAGCGCGTCGCGGACGACCGCACCGTCGGCGTCGAGCGCCACCATCCCGTGCTGCTGGCCGCCGACGGCCAGCGCGGCGACGTCATCGAGGCCGCCGGCGTCGGCGACTGCGGTCTGGAGCGCGTCCCACCACGCCGCGGGAGCCACCTCTGTCCCGTCCGGATGGCTCGCGCGGCCGGTCCGGACGAGAGCGCCGGTCTCGGCGTCGCGGATGACGACCTTGCAGGACTGGGTGGACGAGTCCACCCCGGCGACCAGCGTCATCGCTCGGTCCTTCCGTGTGTCGGTCCCCCGACTCACGGGGGCTGGCCGGGTGGAGCGTCCTGTCGCGACTCACGGGGCAGGACGCTCCACCCG
>DATKTF010000005.1:0-6933 GCA_035531255.1 Cellulomonadaceae bacterium | reverse complement strand
CCCGACGCGCGCGGAGCCGAACTCGGCGACGAGGGCGAAGAACTTCTCGCTGACCAGCGCTTTGAGCGGTGCGGTGTAGAACGTGCGCCGACCCTGCGCGAGCGCGATGAAGTGCGCCGCCGTCGCGACGAGCGACTTCCCCGAACCGGTCGGTGTCGAGAGGATCACGTGCGCGCCGGTCACGAGCTCGAGGAGCGCCTCCTGCTGGTGCGGGTACAGAGTGAGGCCTGTTCCGGTCGCCCAGGTGATGAACGCCTCGTACAGCGCGTCGGCGTCGTTCGGGTCCGTCGGGACGAGATCGACGAGGCGCTGGCGTGACGGAACGGAGGGGGAGGGCACGACCCATCTTCTCAGGGGAACGTGCTCGCCTTCTCAGGACCGGCATGCTGCGACCGTGACCGGCCTCCCTACGCCAGGTCCGCGATCGTGACCTACTGCCTCAGCGGTGCAGGTCGTCGCCCGCGCGCGCGACCCGGCCGACCGGCTCACGGAGTCGTTCGGTGTCGTACGGCAGCGCCTCAGCGAGGCACTGCCGGGCGAGGTTCCGCAGGGAGATCAGCTGCTCGCTCCCGGCGCGGAGCTGGTCGTCGATCGGCCCGACGTGCGGGCCGAGCTGCCTCGACATCTGGTAGCGGGTCACGAGCAGGCGCCACGTCGCGAGCAGGTGCTGGAACTCGTGAAGTCGGGCCTCGGCATCGATCACCCGGTCGGCCACGTCGCGAAGCTCGGCATTCGTGCGGGTGAGCGACGCGGTGACGTTCTCGGTGCCCTCCTCGAGCGCTCGGCACAGCTGGGGGATGTAGCTGAGCGCCTCGGGTGGTGCCTCGCCGGCGTGCACCTCGAGGGCGAACGACGTGACCATGTCGTTGTGGAGCGCGGCGAGACCGATCCGGAACCGCAGCTCCATGACCCTGACGTGCACGTCGTCCAGTCGGCGGGCGAGGGCCTGGATCTGGGTCCGGAGATCCTCCGACAGGACCGACATCGCCGACGCCGTCCGCGCGAGCACCGGAGCGCTCGCGGCCACCGTCGACGATGCCCGGGATGCGGTCCCGGCGGCGGCGCTCAACCCTGCCAGCGTCGTCACGGCGCCCTGCGAAGCGGAGCGCAGGCTGTCCGCGAGTTCGAGGTAGCCATCCAGCCGGACGAGCAGGGAGGCGAGCTCGACGCCGAGCGCGTGCGCGGCTCCGTGGAGCGTCCCGAGCTCGCCGGTGATGTCGGGACGTTCCGTCGACAGTCGAGTGAGGGCGGCCCTCGCTGTGACCTCGGCCGGGAGCACGTACCGGAGGAACTCGCCGTAGTCCGCGAAACCGAGTCCGGCGAGCCGGGCGACGATGGCCTCCGCCCCGACCCGTGCGGCGCCGGCCCTGCTGAGCCCCTCCTCGCGGGCGTGCTGCTCGATCGGCAGCACCTCCTGGTACACGTCCCACGCGGCGTCCCAGAGGTCCTGACGGCACGGGGCGACGCGAACCGACAGGAACCCGTCGTCGAGCGGAGTGATCGTCGCGAAGACCCAGTAGGCGGAGCCGTCCTTGGCGAGGTTCTTCACGTACGCGACCATCGGGTGGCCGGACAGGAGTCGGTCCCACATTATCGCGAAGGCGCCGCCCGGCATCTCGGGGTGTCGCACGATGTTGTGCGGGGCGCCGATGAGCTCGGCCCGGGTGTAGTGGGAGAGGTCACCGAACACGGTGTTCGCTCCCGTGATGACGCCACGGCGGTCCGTCGTGGAGAAGAAGAGCTCGTCGATCTGGACGATGCGGTCCGGGATGTCGGCGGGAGTCAACATCGACAGCGGTCCTTCCACGAGTCAGTCGGTGGCGGTCTTGACGGAGTGTCACCATCCTGCACCGGCGTCGACGTGCGCGGAGCCGGTTCGATCGTGCGTGGGAGGTGAACGTGTCCGGCGGGGGCCGTCAGGCCGGCCAGCCGCCCGTCGTGACGACCGCGCCCTGACGGTCGACGAGCCGTGCGGCGACGCGGGCGTCGTTGAGCCAGTCGATCGCACCGGCGCCGAGCACGATCGCGCCGGTGCTGCAGGTGTTCGCCCGCGTCGCAGATGGTGCGGCCACCGTGACGGTGCGCCAGGGGCCGTTCGCGGGGGACCCCGTGGCGGGGTCGAGGATGTGGGAGATCTCATGGTCGGCGCGCCGCCATCGGCGGATGGTCGTGGTCGAGGTCGCGAGTCCGCCGGCGCCGAGGGTCACCTGCTGGCCGGCGCTGCCCGCCCTCTCGGCGACCACGACCTGCCAGTCGTCCTTGGCGCCCGCGACCGCGAGGTCGCCGCCGATCTCCACCAGGACGTCGCAGCTGTAACGGGCATGCAGCTCGGTGGCGGCCCAGTCCGCCGTCTGCGCCTTGGCCGACGCGCCGAGGTCGAGCGCGCACCCCGTCGGGACCGTGAGCACCCCGGTGAGGTCGTCGAGGTGCACGTCCGTCCAGCGACGTCGGGGACCGGGCCGCGGCCCGACCGGGGTCGAGCTGTCGTGCACGAGGACGATGTCGCGGTCGTAGCCGAGGTGCACCAGGTCGAGACCCAGGGTGGGGTCGACCGCACCCGCCGACCAGGCGGCCTCGTCGAGCGCCGTGGCGACGAGGTCGATGAGCGTGCGCGACACGACCATCGGGCGCCCGGGCCGCGCGTTCGCCCGCGCGAGCTCCGAGTCGGGTCGGAACCTGCTCGACGCGACATCGACGCGTCCCATGAGTGCTCGGAGATCCGTGGCAGCGGGGATGAGCGCTTCGGGGTCGGTCACGACCAACCGGACCGTGCAGCTCCAGTCCTGCCACGTCGTCGTCGGGAGCGTCACGTCGGGAACGCGCGAGGCCGACCCTGCGGGGTCGGGAGAGGGGACGCCTGCTCGCGCGGGCCGCGCGTCGTGGCCGCTCATGAGCCGTGGGTCCCGGCATTGCTCGGTGCGGTCGTGCTCCCGCTCGTCACCGAGGACGAACCCGAGCCGGTCGTCGCGCCAGTCGTCGTGGAGCCCGTCGTCGTGCCCGTCGTCGCGGCGAGCGTCGACGCGCCGAGAACGTTGCCCCCGGCGGTGATGCCGACGTACGCCATGACGCCGGCGAGCGCTCCGCCGAGGGCGATGTTGAGCAGGCGGGTGAACGGGTTCGGGTGTCGGTTGCTGCGCATGCGCACCACTATGGACCGAGCTCCTGGAGGGCGGCAGGACGTCTCACATGAGCCGGCTGTGAGAGGGCGCGAGGTCGCGCCTCATCTCACGCTCGAGGCGGCTCGGCGCGAGGTCGTACGGAGCCGAACGACCGGTGAACGTGAACCCGCGTCGCTCGTAGAACGCGATCGCGCGTGCGTTGTCCTCGTGGACGTGCAGCGACAGGGTGCTGCCGCGCTCGGTGGCCCAGTCCTCGATCGCGTCCAGCAGGGCGTCGGCGACCCCGGACGCGCGGCCCCGACCGTCCGGAGCGACGTAGACGCCGACCAGGAGAGGACCGGTCGACCCGAAGCCGCCGAGGAATCCGCCCATGGTGCCGATCCACCGTCCGGTGCCGGTGTCGATCGCCGCGACGGCTGCCGTGTCCGGACCGTCGCCGCGCGCCGCGCGTGCGCGCCACTCCGCCTCGGTGCGGGCCAGCGCGGTCTCGATCGTCTCGCCGTACGCGAGCGGGGTGTCCGCGAGCATCTCGAGCCGGAGCTGCCGGACGCTCTGCCAGTCGGTCTCGGACGTGGGCCTGACGATGATGTGCCGCGTCATGCGGCGAGGTTATGCCGACGCGCGCCCTACCCGCGAGGTGATATCGCGCTCGCCGAGGGCGACGTCAGGCGTGCAGCGCCATCGTGCTCGCCCGCACCGGGGCGGGAAGCTCGGTCTTGCCGGACAGGAACGTGTCCACGGCCGCGGCGGCCGCGCGACCCTCGGCGATGGCCCACACGATCAGCGACTGACCGCGCCCGGCGTCTCCCGCGACGAACACGCCGGGCACGTCGGTCGCGAAGTCGTCGGACCGGGCGATCGCGCCTCGGGGCGTCAGGGAGACCCCGAGCTGCTCGAGGAGCGGACCGCGCTCGGGACCGGTGAAGCCCATCGCGAGGAGCACGAGCTGAGCCGGGATCTCCCTCTCGGCCCCCTGGACGGGGGTCGGACGGCCGTCGACCATCTCGACGTCCACGAGTCGCAGGGCGCGGACCTGGCCGGCGGAGTCGCCCAGCAGCTCCTGCGTGCTGACGGCATAGATCCGTTCGCCGCCCTCCTCGTGGGCGCTCGTGACCTTGTAGAGCATCGGGTAGGTCGGCCACGGCTGGCTGTCGGGTCGATCGTGAGGAGGTCGCGGCAGGATCTCGAGCTGGGTCACCGATCGCGCGCCCTGGCGGATCGCCGTCCCGACGCAGTCGGCACCGGTGTCGCCCCCGCCGATGACGATCACGTCCTTGTCCGTCGCGACGGGCAGGTCGCCGAGCTCGGCGTCGTCGAGCCCGACGTCGTCGAGCGGGGTCCGGATGGCGACGCGGTTCGCCGGCGGCAGGTACGCCATCGCCTGGAGCACACCGCCGAGCTCGCGTCCGGTCACCGGGAGGTCGCGCGCGGTCGTCGACCCGACGGCCAGGACGACGGCGTCGTACCGCTCGAGCATCTCCTGGCCCGTGACGTCGCGCCCGATCTCGATCCCGGTGCGGAACCGCGTGCCCTCGGCCTCCATCTGGGCGAGGCGGCGATCGATGTGCCTCTTCTCCATCTTGAACTCGGGGATCCCGTATCGGAGCAGTCCGCCGATCCGGTCCGCGCGCTCGTAGACCGCCACGGTGTGGCCGACCCGCGTGAGCTGCTGCGCCGCGGCGAGCCCCGCCGGTCCCGACCCGACGACGGCGACGCTCTTGCCGGTGAGCCACTGCGGCACCTGCGGCGTGACCAGGCCGCGGTCCCAGGCCTCGTCGATGATCGAGACCTCGACGTTCTTGATGGTGACCGCCGGCTGGTTGATCCCGAGCACGCAGCTCGCCTCGCACGGGGCGGGGCACAGCCGACCGGTGAACTCGGGGAAGTTGTTCGTGGACTGCAGTCGGTCGGCCGCGTCGGCCCACTGCCCCCGCCACACGAGGTCGTTCCAGTCGGGGATGAGGTTCCCGAGGGGGCAGGCGTTGTGGCAGAACGGGACGCCACAATCCATGCAGCGGCCTGCCTGACGCCCGAGCACGGCGACGTCGTCCGGGTTGCCGGCCCGGTGCTCGTGCACCTCGCGCCAGTCGTGGATCCGCACCGCGACAGGTCGATCGACCGGCAGCTCACGTGAGCGTGTCGTCAGGAATCCGCGGGGGTCAGCCACGTCCTACCTCCAAGTCCGGGGCCTGCGCCTCGCCTGTCGCGGGATCGTTCAGCACGCGAGGGTGCGCGCCGCGAGGTGTCGCGCGCGTTCCGGGCGGTGGGGCGCGGCGGACGGTGGTCCGGCGCTGGTCGCGCTGGATCGGCGCGGGTCTCGAGGATTCTAGGCCCCGACCGGCGTGCTCGTGCTGGATCGAACGTCCCGGCCCGCGCCGCGACCACTGCGGGTCGGAACCGCCGCTCGCGTGCGGGCGCGTGCGCCACACTGGCCCGATGGCGACGCTCGCACCCCGGAGGCTCGCCTCGCGGATCGCAATCTACGCGGCGATCGGTCTCGTCGCGGCCGTCGCCGCCGGCTTCGTGACCGGGGCCACGGCCGCCGTGTCGACGGCGCGCGAGACCGGGGCGAGAAGCCTCCTGGCGAGCGCTCCCGCGGATGCCGCCTCGATCGTCGTGACGACGCACCTGTCCGACTCGCCGGCGACGCAGGATGCCGCCGTCCGGGCGCTCGTCGCGAGGCAGCTCTCGGGCGTGCCGGTCGTCGTGACCCGGACCACGACCGCCTCGCCGCTGACGACGACGACCGGCAGTCGCGTGCTCGTCGGGTCCGACGCCGCGATCCGGTCGGTCGCGCACCTCGTCACGGGCTCGTGGCCGGCAGGCCCTGCGTCCGGGATCGTCCCGACGGCCGTCCAGGCCGACGCCGCCGTCGCTCTGCACCTGCGGGTCGGCGACGAGCTCGTGGCGCCAGGGCCTCCGGCGTCCG
The DNA here is from genome assembly GCA_035531255.1 of Cellulomonadaceae bacterium. GTDB lineage: Bacteria > Actinomycetota > Actinomycetes > Actinomycetales > Cellulomonadaceae > JAJDFX01. Next base: position 885 of record DATKTF010000005.1, on the reverse strand, counting down.
TCACGTTCGTGGTCAGCGGCACCTGGACGGCGGACGACCCGACCGCCGTCCGCTGGCACGGGGAGTCTGCCGTCGCGTCGGGCTTCTCGGGCGCCGCCCACGGGCCGTTCATCGTCGCCGAGTCCGCGATGACGTCGCTCCCCACCAGCATCTATGCGCGCTGGGTCGTCGCGCCGGTGGTTCCGCAGCTGACGACGCGATCGATCGCGCGGCTCGCGGACATGGCGACCGTCGACGCCGTGTCGACGGCGATCACCCGGGCAGGCTCCATCACTGATCAGTCCACGACGGTCACCGGCGCCCTCGCCGGGACGGCGGCGCGGGCCACCCGGGTCATCCAGGCCGCCGCGGAGATAGAGATGCTCCCGGTGATCCTCGTCGGCACCGTCGCGCTGATCACCCTGGTCCAGCTGGCGGGCCTTCTCGTGACCGCCCGGGCCCGTGAGACCACGACCCTCCGTGCGCGGGGCACGTCGGTCGGCCAGCTGACGCGCTGGGCCATCGGCGAGTCGTCGGTCGTCGTCGTCCCGGCCGTCCTGGCCGGCTGGGCGTCGGGCGGCGCGGGGGCAGGCGTGCGCGGGTCCGCCGCGGCTGTCGCCGTGCTCGCCGTGACAGTGACGAGTGCGCGTGCCCACGCCGCGGCGCGAGACCTCGGGTCGCACCGGGACACCTGGCGTGTGCTCGGGTCCCTCGTCGTGCTGTCCTCGCTGCTCGCGGCGGCTCTCGCCGGCTGGCAGCTCAGGCTCGACGACGGCGGTCCTCTCGCGGGCTGGGCCGCTCCGCTCGCCCTGGTCTCGTTGTGCCTCGTGATCGCAGCGCTGCTCGGTCCGGTCGCTGCGCTCGTCGCCCGACGCCTCGCCGCGCTTAGGGCGTTGGCTCCGGTCC
>DATKTF010000004.1:0-14696 GCA_035531255.1 Cellulomonadaceae bacterium | reverse complement strand
TCTTTATCGTGATCGGCGTCGCGATCGGCAACTTCGGCCGCACCAGTCACCGCTTTTTCTGACCACGAACACCGCCGACACACATATGTCGGATGCAGCATTCCCGAGCGTGAAAAACACCCCCCGTCGGAAGGAACCCCGTCACCATGCCCGAGCAGCCCGCGCCCGAAATTGATTTCGCCGAGCCGGTAGAACCCACCGACGCCGAGGTCGCCGCCGCCGCCGCGACCGAAGCGAAGGACGCCGTTCGGGAGGCCGCGAAAAAGGCCGCGCCCCGACGCGGCCCCGGCCGCCCACCCGGCGCGAAGAACAAGAGCAACGCGACCCGCGAGGCGACGACCAGGGCGACGACGACGCGCACCAGCTCCGCCGCGCCGAAATCGACTCCGGCCGCGATCGGCAGCAACGGCACAGCCGACGCCGCAGGCCGCGCGGAACGTAAGCGCATCCGCGACGAGCGGACAGCGCGGGTCAACGAAGTCACCCGCGACATGCTCAAGCACAAGACCTCACTCGTCCGCGCCGTCGGTATGGCGACCGGCATCCCCGCGCAATATCTCGTCGGCGTCGAAGGCGACGAGCAGGGTCGCCCGATCATCGACCACGAAACGCAGCAGCCGAAGGAAGTCCTCACCCACTACGGGCAGGCCCTCGCCCCGCAGGACTGGCAGGTCAAGACGTGCGTAGAGGCCTACGTCCGACTTGAGGAATCCGAGCAGGGGCAGCGGCTCCTTGAGGCCGCCGACCGGCTCATGCCCTACGCGATGATGGTCGGCGCGCTCGGCGCGCTCGGGATGTACACACTCACCGTCATGCAGGCGTCGCAGGCCATCCGCGACATGGTGGCCGTCGAGGTCGCGCAGGCCGCGCAGGCCGCCGGAGTCCCGCCGCAGACACCGGGCACGCCTGACGGGGGCGTGCCCGGCTAAGAACCCGCCGACGCGGCTCCGGTGAGCCCACGCCCTCAAACGTGATGACCCACCGGGGCCGCGTCGGACGGCCCCCCGCGCGGTCCTCGGCAATACCCTCGCCCTCATGACGATGCAAGTAAGCGAGCCCGAGGATCGCGTTTTGCTGTCCCCCTCCGACCGGTACGCGATCGTCGGGAAGACCGGGTGCGGGAAGACGACTTTCACGACCTACCTCGCCGCGACGATCGTCCCGCCGCAGCTCCGCGCGGCCGACTGGCAGGTGTGGTGGTTCGACACGAAGGGCGACCCGAAAGACGTCGCCCGGCTACAGAAAAACGGCTACGTCGAGGGCAACCCGGCGACCGGAAAGCCCATGCAGAACAAGCGATGGTGGAAGAACGACCAGCCGCCGGCCTTGCTCTACTTCCGCATCCGCGACCGGGGCGAAGGCCTGTCGATCGTCGATCAGGTGCAGAACCTCTACCGCCTCGCCCTGGCCCGCCGCCGCGTCGTGTGCGTCGCCGACGAGTTCGGGCAGGTCGTCGTCGGCCCCCGCACCGCCGGGCGAGCGATGGACGACGTACTGACCCGAGGTCGAGGGCTCGGCGTCGGGAACATCGGCGAGACGCAGGAACCCGTCGACATCCCGCGCAAGCTGCTCTCACAGGCGCAGCATCTTTTCCTGTTCGACCTGTCGTTCCCCCGGGACATCAAGTACGTCCGCGAGCTGCTCGCCGACTACGAACGGCCACCCGAGCGACACGCCTTCTTTCACCTTTGGCTCGATGGAGACTCCCGGCCCCGCTACTATCCGTCCTTGAGGGCGTGGCGGTCGGGAGTGATCGAAGGGACCGGCTAGCTATGGCCGCAGGACACATCGAGCCACGGGTGGGGAATCTCCTGCTCATCGGCCTCGTCGGTAGCATCGGGGCTCTCTCGATTCTCGCCATCGCGACGTTTCTGAAGCAGAAGAACATCCCCGTGCTGTCCCTGATCGCGGACAGCTCCCTCGACATCGTGAAGGAGGCGGCGGCGTGACCTCACCCGCAGCACACCCCGTGGCGGCGACGAACCGTCACGCCACCGAACAGGGCAGCAACATGGCGGGCTTCCTCCGCTACGCGCGCACCCGGTACTACCCCGTCGCGGGCACCATCGCCACCGGCTCGTCCGGCGGCACCCCGGCGTCGAACGTCACCTTCTCGTCGGACATCCCCGTGGTGCCCGCATGGATGAAGTCGATGACGTTCGAGATCACTCTGCCGATCAACCTCACGGTTCCGGCGACCAGCTCCGTGAAGGTGTCGCCGTACTTCCCGTACAGCGCGGTCATCTTCGGCCTGACCCTCGCCGGGTCGCCGCCGTGGGATCTCATCACCCTCGTCCCGTGGTACCTCGACGAGATCACGTCGTCGCGCTACCTCGACCCGGCCTCGTCCGGCGTCGTCCCCGGAGCTGAAGCCGGACAGGCCGACCCCGGCCCGTTCGTCTACAGCTCGTCGAGCTTCGCGCCCGGGTCGACGATCACGAACGCGACCGGCGCACCCGTCGTCACGTCCGGCACCGTGACGTTCCGCGCCCGCGCCCGCTTCCAGCGCAACCCGAAGCTCATGTTCGGATGCATCCCGATGGGCGACCCGGAGAACCGTCCGCGCCTCAACATGCAGATGAGCGCGCTCGTCGGCCCGTCGCCGGAGAACAACGCGTTTCAGGACACCCTCGGCGCGGGTGCGACCGCCGTCCTGTCCGGCCCCGGCACCGTCAACATCGTCATTGACGGCCTGAGCCTCGACGTCCTGCCCCCCGGCGTCCAGGGCATCCCGACCCCGATCGTCGGGATGGGCCTCGCGATCACCTACTCGACGCAGACCCAGGCCGCCGCCGGGCAGTTCCTCAAGGTCAGGCACTCCGCCGCGATGCTCTACGAGAAGGTCATGCACCTACTCGTCAACGGGCAGGTCGGGCAGCGCGCCGACTACTTCGGCAACTGGCTCACCGGGGAGCAGCAGTCCGCCCGGTCGGAGTTCGACGCGACACAGGGGACGTTCAACCAGTGCTACGAGCGGATCCTGAAGCGGTACCGCCGCTATTTCCCGCGCGGCCTGTACACGCTCGACTTCAACACGAACACCGACCCCGACGACGCGTCCAGTGACCTCTACGAGGCCCACCAGACGCCGGACACCGGCTACGCCGCCGAGTTCGGCCTCCCGGCGACCCCGGCGTGGACGACCGCACTCCGCATCCCGACAGGCACGGTCATGACCAACGCCTACGTCGCGGTGTACGAGTTCGGCACCGTCAACGTCCCCTACTAGGCGCAGGGAGAACCTGACATGTACGGATCACTTCAGCGCGGCCACTACGCCGTCGCCGGGCTCCTGATCCTCGTCGCCCTGACAGCAGGGGTCGTCGCGGTAAACGTCCGGGTCGGCCGGGTCTAAGCCGATGCTCATCCTGGCCGGTGGGGGCATGTCGATCGCGGGTGCGCTCGTGGTCTTCGGTGCCCTCACCGGCCGGTTAGCCGCGATGGCGGCGGCGGTCTTCAAGCCCGCCGACCTCTCGACCGGCTACTACGTCCGCCCCGGCGCGGTCGACCCGCTCGCCCCGCCCGGGACCGTCCAGCCCGGCAACGGCGGCGCGCAACCGAACGGGCTCGGCGGATACCTCGGCGGCCTCACCGCCGGAACCAACCCGTACCCGCAGCCCGTCCCCGCCCCACAGGTGGCCCCTGAACCGGCCGCCCCGGCGCAGCAGCTCCCGCCGTTGCCCGGCACGCAGAAGTCCGTCCCCGGCGGCGCGTTGCAGTCCCTCGCCGGAATCCTGACAGGAGCCACCCGATGAACCACGCCGCGATGATCGTCGTGCTCCTGCTCGTCGTCGGCGGGATCAAGGCGAGCAAGAGCGGATTCTTCGGCCGATTCGGTGGGGCCGTCGCCGGGACGTACACCGTCAACGGGAACGGGGCCTGACATGGCATCCGCCGCGCAGCCCACCCGGATACAGACCTACCTCAAGGCCCACCCCCGCGCCCCGATCGTGCTCGGCGTCGGCATCGCCATCGCCGCCGCACGCACGCAGGCGGCCCCTCTCGTCGTGGTCATCCTGGCCGCAGCGGTCGTGTACCAGCTACTCACCTTCTGAAGGGAACCACCATGCCCAACGCACTCAAGCTGGCGATCGTCTTCGCCATCGTCGGCGGCGTCGCCGTCGTGACCTACCGCTTCGTCGGCCCGAAGGTCGCCTAGTCCGATGGGCACCTTCGTCACCGGACTCGTCTCGATCGGCACGCTCGTCGTCGTCGCCGGGATCGTCTACCAGGTCGTCACGAAGCCGAACAGCGTCCCGCTGGCGAAGGTTGCCAGCTCGACGGTGACCGGCGTGACGTCGGCCCTCTTCAAGTAGGGAGTACAGCGATGTCGCTCGGCGTCGGCGAGAGTCTCGCGGTCGCGTGGAGGCTCAACACTCACGCGGTCGCGCACGTGGAGGTCATCCCCTCCAACTACGGCACGGCAGGCAGCCGCGCCGATACTCGCCGACGCCGTACCGACGTCATCCTGAGCCCGCCCGACCCGCGCCTGCCCACGTACAACGGGCTCCTTCCCGTCCCGTGGCGACGCCGCGTCAACGACGACCCGCGCATCGCGGCCGTTCAGTCCCGCGCCCCGCAGACCCTCGGCCTGCCCGTCAACTTCGCGCAGCCGTCCGTTGCGTCACTCCGCACCACGGTCCCGTCACAGTGACCGCCGAAGACCCGATGAGCGGCGCGGTCGAATGGGCCGAGACGCACAAGCCCGCCGCGATCGGCGGAGCCCTCGGCCTCGGCGCGCTCCTGTTCCTGCTCTACATGCGGCGCAAGAACAGCGCGAACGGAACCACCGGAGCGACCGCCGCCGGAGTCGGCTCCGCCTCCCTCGTCCCCTACGGCGACGCGACGTCGATGGGCTTCACCGGCCTCACCGGCATACAGGACGCGACGACCGGCGGCTTCTCCGGCGTCAGTGACCAGCTCGCCACCATCGCGGGCCTACTCACGAACCTCGCCCCGGCCGGGAACGCGACGACCGGCGGAACCAACACCGGGAACACGATCCCGACGAGCTTCGCCGACGGCACCACCGTCGGCGGCAGCGGAGCCACCACCGGAGCGGTCGCGCAACCCGCCGCCGTCCCCGCCGTCGCGACCCCGACACTCGTGCCGACCGCCGCCGCCCCCGCCAACGCAGGGGCGAGCAGCTACACCGCTCCTGTGACAACCCAACCGCAGCCCTTCATGAACCCGGCCACGGCCTACCAGCCCGCCTACTCCGCGTCGATCCCGGCCGCCGTCGCCCAGGTCGGCGGCGGCGTCCCGCTCTCCGACCGGACGAACGTAGGCGGCCTCCGCGCCCTGACTTCCTTCAGCGCAGCCGATCAGAAGATCATCCGATCCGGCGGCACCGTCGTCGGTGGGGACGGCCGCGTCTTCAAGAACGTCATCGGCAAGGACGGCACCCCGCACGCGACGAGCATCGGCATGGTCGGACAGGTCATCTAGCAGGGTAACCCTGCTACCGGATGTCGCATCCGACATCCCACAACCACCCCGACCCGAGAGGAAGCCCGTGGCGATCACCGTCGACTCCTTCCTCGCCGCTCTCCGCAAGCAGGAGTCAGGCAACAACTACACGAGCCAATCGAACAGCTCGACCGCCTCCGGCGCGTACCAGTACCTCGACTCCACGTGGAACCACTACGGCGGCTACGCCCGCGCCTGGCAGGCCCCGCCCGCCGTGCAGGACGCCCGCGCCCGCGCCGACGTCACGAGCAACCTCGCGGCCTACGGCGGCGACTGGAGCAAGGTCGCCGCCGCGCACTTCGCGGGCGGCGGGTGGGTCCAGCAGCACCCGGACAAGACGACGTGGAATCAGAACCCGGCCCCCGGGTCGAACAACCCGACCGTCGCGAGCTACGTCTCCGGCGTCCTCAAGGCCGCCGGAGGCTCCGGCTCCGTACCCACCGCCGGGGGCACCTTCACGACCTCACTCGGCACCCCCGCGACGACCGCCTCCGGCAGTCAGGCTGCCGACCCGAACACCCGGCCGAAGGACTGGATCGGCACCCTCGACGGCCTGCTGAACCCGACCGCGCACAGCAGCTCGATCGCAGGGATCATCCCCGTCCCCGACGTCGGCGGAGCGATCCAGCTCGTCGCCGCCCGCACCGGAATCGCCCTGATCGGCCTCGTCCTGTTCGCCGGAGGCCTGCTCCTGGCCGTCGGCCCCGAAGTCCTCGGCGGGGCGGCCCTCGCCATCCCCGGAGCACCCGAGGTCGCCGCTACTGTCGAGGGCGTGAAGGCAGTCAACAACCGCCGAGCAGCAAAGCGAGCAGCGACAGCAGACGACGTGCGCGACCCGGCCGACGACGAGAAGGCAGCAGCATGAGAACACCCCGCACGAAGCAGGTCGCCGAGACGGCCGCCGACATCCCGCCCGCCGCATCCGGCCACATGCTGCACGGCGACCCGATGACGCAGCTCGGCGAGCACAACCGACACGTCGCCGCCGTCCCAGAGGCCCACCAGCCCCCCGTCCACAACCCCGTCTTGCTCCCGCCCGACCCGTCGATCCCCGTCGACATCCGGCACGCGAGCAACGACCAATGGGTACCGCTCATGCTCGCGATCCCGCTCGGGAAGGCCGTCGAAATCCTCGGCCGCGACGAGCAGCGCGAAACCGTCGACGTCACGAACCAAACCCTCGCGATCACCGGGCAGACCGCGCTCCTGTTCCTGTTCGCCGACGAGCAGCGCGCGACCGACTTCGCGAACGACTCGACCACCGTCCAGGCAGCCCGCCTCAACCAGGGCATCCGAATGACGATCCTGCCCGACGGATCGGGCCGCACCTTCACGCACACCGCCTCGGTATGGGCCGTCGCCTACGGCGCGGCCGGAGGGATCGCGATCCTCGACGTCAGCACCGAACGAAAGGCCCGGTACCGCCGATGAGCAGCTACGACCCGAGCGGCGCACCCGGCCCGGCCGGGCCTGCCGGAGCCGTCCTCGTCCGCACCGTCGCCGGACGCCAGGGCGACGTCGTGCTCGCCATCACCGACATCGCAGGCGGCGCAACAGCCGCATCAGTCACCGCAGAGGTCAACCGAGCGACCACCGCCGAAACTGCCGAGGCCGCGACACGCGCAGCGAACGACACGACCGAGACGAACGCCCGCATCGCCGCCGACACCGCCGAGGTCACGTCCCGCAACGCGGCAATCTCCACGCAGCGCGCGAACGAAGTCGACACGGCTAGCTTTGCGCCGACGACGGTCCTCATCGACGCTACTAAGCAGCCGACGCCCCAAACCGTCACGCCGATGCGTGCACTCGCCCCCCGCCGATTCGGCGCCCTCATCGCACCCGATCAGAATCGCAAGCTCGGCCGAGCGAACAACGGCGCGGACGCGCAGACCGCCGCCGCGCTGCACATCAACACTCGCCGGAACCTTTTCCAGTACACCGAGGCCGTTTCGAGTAACCGGTACGCGGTACAAAACTCAGTCATCCAAGCCGACACGATTACCGTCGACGGGATCGTCCTAACCAGAGTCACTCTAAGCAACTTCTTCGGATCGCTCCGCACGCAAATGGCCGGACTGGGACTGACGCCCTTCGTCGCCGGACAGCGTTACCTCATGAGCTATTACGCCGCCGCCAAAACGGCCGAAGGTTTTGTGTGGGCGCGCAATAGTCCCGCAAACGGGGGGGACTTTGGGCAAGGCGGCCGCCTCATCACCAACACCCCCCGGCGGATTTGGCGACTCGTCCAAGCGATGGACACGAGTCACGTCGAAGAGGTCACCGACCCTTCGGTTGCGTGGGGAGCGCAAGGCAGCAGCGACCCCTACTGGATCTCGGCGGCCGGAGCCGATACAACCCCTCTCGACGTATGGGTCGGAGGTTTCCAGATCGAGCAGGTCGCATCGACCTACGTCGATGGCATCGCCCTCATCGGCGACTCCACGATGGCCGGGTCGTCAGGTGGGAAAGACCTCGTAGCCAACCGCGAAGTATCCCGGTACCTCGAAGGCCTGCTCAACGTCAGCATCTACAACCGTGCAGTCGGCGGTCGAACACTCGCGACGATAGACGCGCAGTATGCGACCGACGTCTCGACGATCAAGCACCGTTGCAAGTACGTCGTCGTCCAAGGCGGGATCAACGACTTCGGTAACGACGCGACGCTCGCAGCCGCACAGGCGTCGATCAACAGCATTGACGGTAAGGCCGCAGCCGATGGGCTCCTGCCCGTCTACTTCACTTGCACCCCGTCAACGGGAATGGCATCCGTCGCGCAGCGCGAGACCAACCGCAAGGCCTTCAACGCGTGGCTAAAAACTACTTTCCCCCGCGTGATCGACATCGCTTCCGTCATGGAGGATCAGCAATCGTCGATGTACCTCCGCCGCGAACCGTCGCTCGTGTGGTGGGGAGACGGAACGCACTACGGGCAGGACGCGAAGCGCGCCATCGCGGCCTACGCCGCCGAGTGGGCCGGATGGGACTTCCTGAGCCCTAGCCCGTATCAGCCACTCGCCGCCGACGCTTTCGACGCGACACCCTCCGCGCTGTACCTCGTCGACCAGGCGAACGGCAACCGGTACAAGGTCACCGTCAGCGGCGGCGCGCTTACCGTCGACGTGGGCTAGCACCCCGTAGGCTCCCCGTCCAGACCGACACCCCGAAACGGGACCGGCGACCACCCGCCCGGCCCGCGACCCGAGAGGCACACAAGATGAGCGAGCCCTTCACGACCGACAGCGACGTCGAGCACCGGGTCATCACCCACGCGAACGGCGACCGCACCATCGTCGACATCAGCGTCACCGACGAAGACGCCGCGCAGCTCGCGGGCCTCTCCGGCGACGAGGTAACCGCCGCCATCGCGGCGAAGCAGGCCGAGGCGGACAAGGCCGCCGCAGACAAGGCCCGAGCCGACGCGACGCAGGCCGTCATCAGCGACCCACCGGCCCCGCTCACGGCCTCGACGTCGGCCGCCGGGCTCGCCGGTCCCGACCCAGTGACGCAGGGCGGCACAGGCGTCGGAGAGGCCGGCGCGGGCAACGTCTTCCCGACGACCGTCCCGGCCCCCGGCACGCAGGACGCCGCGTCCGTGAAGGCCACGGCCGCCGCAGACCCGGCCGCAGGCGTCGCCGCCGCCCCGCAGCCGGAGGGCAGCTCCACGACAGCCACCCCGACCGGCCCGGCCGACAGCAGCTCGACCAGCCCGGCCTCGACGAGCAGCTCGACGAGCAGCGCACCGACCAGCTCGGGACCGAACTACTAGACCCCAGCCCGGGGATTACCGACCCGCCGGAGCCTTCGCGCTCCGGCGGGTCGGCGCGTCTACAGGGAAAGATGACGTCATGACTGGACACGTGTCAGCGGACACCGCACTGACCGTCTTCGTCAGCGTCGCGATTTTCCTCGGCGGGGCACTCTGGAAGCTCGCGACGATGCTCGCCGAGATTCGCGGGCAGGTACGGCACAACGGCGGCAGCACCCTGAAAGACGACGCCCGCACCGCCGCCGAGGAAGCCGTCGCCGCCCGCCAGCTCGCCGAGAACGTCAAGAACGACCTACAGACCTTCCGCGAGCACCAGGCCGAAGACGGCGCGACGAACACGAAGCTTCTCGCCCGCGTTCAGCACGACGTGACGAACATCCGCGCCGGTCAAGAAATGCTGCTTCAGCAGCAGCTCCGCACCGACCAGCGGGTGACCGATCACCGGGACCGGAACGAGAAGACCATCGCCGCTCTCCACCAGGCCGTCGCGAAGATAGGCAACGACGGCGCGAGCCGCGACAAGGCCCTCGGCGACGCCCTGCACGAGTCCCTCGACGTCGCCCTGGCCGTCGAAGACGCCGCGCCCACCAGCTCCGACAACCCCCCCGACAGCAGGCCCCGGCGCTAACATGTCGGCACCGACATATCCGTGACCGGGAGAGGCACTCATGTACAACGTCGCACTCACGTCCGGCCGGATCATGCCGCAGGGCTTCCTCCTGCCGAGCATCCCGGCCATCGCCCTGCCCCTGCTCGGGAACGTCATCTTCCCCGGCACGAAGCAGACCGGCCGAGGCGTCCTGTCCGACGCCGAGCGGGTCGCCCCGCAGCCCGCCCGACGTCTGCTCGGCCCGAGCACCTACACCCGGCAGGCGACGACGAACCGCGTCGGCGGGAAGTGGCCGGTCCGGGTCGGCAACCTGACCTGACGTGAGCATCCAGGGGACCGTCCAGTACCAGATTACGGAATCAGGGACGCAGCTCTTCCCCGCGCTCGGCAACAGCATGACCCTGTACCTCACCGCCGGGTCGGCGAAGGTATGGGTATCGACGACGGCCGCCGTGAAGCGCGGCGTCGGGCTCCCGATGAACCCGCTCGCGTCCGTCGCGTGGGACAGCGACAAAGCCTGCTACGCCTGCACCGACGGCCCGGGGCAGACCGCGACCCTGATCGGCATCGACCTCAACGCGTCCGTGAACGACCCGACCCTTCTCGCCTCGCTCATCAGCAGCGGCACGGTCGACGCGACAGCCATCGCGAATGCCATCGCGGCATCGGGCCTGACCTCGGCGGGCATCGCCGCCGCGATCAAGGCATCCGGCCTCGACCCGCTCGACATCGGCGCGGCCGTCGGCGCGTACGTCCCGACGGCAGGAGCGATCGGCGCGGCCGTCGCGGCACCGTCCGCAGCAGCGATCGGCGCGGCAGTCCCGTCCGCAGCAGCGATCGGCGCAGCCGTCCCGCAGGCCGCCGACATCGCGACCGCCCTCCGGGTCGGCGTCACACCCGTCCTGCTTCAGCTTCTCGGCCTGGCCTCCGCCGTCGGCAACACCCGGAACGCCGTCACCGCATGGGTCGGGGCCGCCGCGCAGGCCGCCGGGTGGACAGTCCCGGTCGGGAAGACCCTCGCCGTCCGGCACGTCAGCGTCCAAGCCGTCAACACCGGAGCGACCGCCGCGCAGGGACAGCTACGCCTCGTCGAAGGCGGCGGCGGCGGAGCGAACAAGGTTCACCACGCGATCAGCCTCCGCCTCGCCGGGACCGGCGTCGGCGGCGTCGAGCAGGCCATCGAAGGGGAGTCGATCGAGTACGGCGCAGGGATCGAGCCGCAAGTGCAGGAAGTCAGCGGCGCGACCGGAGTCACCTACGACGTGAACCTGATCGGCGTCCTGTACTAGGAAGCAGTCGCCGACCGGCGCTGCCAGTACAGCAAGCCCTCGTAGATCGCGATCGAGCCGCCGACCGCCGTCACCGACAGCAGCAGCGGCCACGATGCCCCCGCGATGTACGAACCGACCCCGCCCGCGAGCAGCACCATCGCGGCCGTCGACAGCTCCGCCACCCGCAGGTCATGGCTCACACCCGACCCCGGCTCATTCGCCGACACGGCGTTGACGCTCGGCGCGTGCGACGACAGCAGCGCGGCGGCGGAAATGACTAGGGCGGCAGCGCCGAGAGCTGAACCGGCGTCGAGAGTCCTCAGTGACATGCACCGAAGGTACCGTCGCCGGGCAGTCCCGGCGTGTCACAACGCCGGGACCGTCAGCAGCTCTACGATCGGGCTCACCATGACCGAGCCCCTGATCTACCCCAAAGCGGTATGGCGGCCCGTCCCGTCCCACGGCGGCCCGATGGTCGCGCAGCTCGGGCTCGTCGAGCACATCACGACCAACGACTTCAGCCCCTACAACTTCTTCGCCGACCCGAACGACCAGGCCTCGTCCGACTACTGGATCGCGGCCGACGGCCTCGTCGAGCAGTACGTCGACGCGCGGATGCGGGCGTGGGCCGAGGCCGCCGGTAACGGCCGGTGGAACAGCGCCGAAGTGTCCGGCAAGCCCGGCACCCTCAAGACCCCCGCACAGTGCGAGGCCCTCGCCGACCTGCTCGCGTGGGGACACCTTCACCCCGACCTGAAGTGGCCGCTCGTCCCGTCCGACAGCCCCGACACGCCCGGCGTCGGATGGCACGGCATGGGCGGACAGGCATGGGGCGGCCACCTGTACTGCCCCGGCGACCAGCGCGTCGAGCAGACCCGGCGCATCGTCATCCCCCGAGCCCTACAGCTCGCAGGCGTCACCCCGCCGCCCGCCCCAACCCCCCAGGAAGAGGAAGACGTGAAGTACCTCATCAAGAAGGCGGGCGACCCGAAGGTCTACGTCACCGACCTCATCACCCGCCGTCACGTCCGCGACCAGGCCGACGAGGGCATCCTGACCCGGATCGGACACGGCAAGGCGATCGACCCGAACGTCTACACGGTGCCGGACGGCTTCGTGGAAGCCATCAGAGAGGTATCCCCGTGAACACCCCCAACAAGACCGCCGCGCTCGTCGTGACCCTCGCCCTGGCCGTCTGTCTCGTCGGCGTCATGGCCGCCATCGTCGTCCTGCTCATCGGGCAGCACACCGTCCCGGCCGTCGCGATCGGCCTCATCACCACCCTCGGCGCGCTTCTCGTCCCGAGCCCACTCGGCCATGCGATCAGCGTCCCGGCCTCCGGCGCGATCAAAGACCTCCTGAGCGGCGCGAGCTTCGGCGACCTACTCAACTCCGCCCCCGCGCCGTCACCAGTACCGAGCCCGACGTCCATCACCCTGCCCGTCGTCGACCTCACCGGCCCCGCCACTCCGCCGCCTCCGGCACCCGCGCCGGTAGCAGCCCCGGCGACCGAGCCGCCGCCGCTCACGAACAGCGCGCTTCTCACCGGCCCGGCCTAGCGCGCGTTACTCTCCGCCCGTCATGCGGAGAGGGGGGCAGAGTCATGGTCTAGCCCTTTACCTACAGCACACACTTTCTCGCGAACGGCCCCGGTCGACTCACAAGTCCCGGGGCCGTTCGCATGTCCGATGTCGTATCCGACATGCCGGTAAGTTGACAGGGCGACCCTGACAGGCGGTAGAGTCCTCCTGTCAGCACAACCACAACGCACCGGGGGCATTCGCATGAGCGCAAAGTACGTACTCATCCTCACCGAAGAGCAGCGTCAGGTCATCCTCGACGCGCTCGCCTCGCACGCCGAGGGCACGCCTGTCGTCGAAGTCGAATCCGACGACCTCGACAAGATGGCCGCCGACTTCAGCACCGCCGGTACCTACCTGGCGCGCTTCGTCATCAACCGGCACGGCCTGAGCGTCAAGGTCAACGAGTACGGATGGTCCCCTTCGTTCGGGAGCCTCCGGCACTTCGGCGGCATGACGCCGAAGATCGTCGCCGCGCTCGACCTGCACGAGGGCCTCGACAACCTGAAGCCCGAAGACTCCCCGCTCGCCGCGATGCTGAAGCCGACAGTCGCATGAGCGACGTCCCGACGACCCTCACGACCGCGCAGCGGATCAAGATCGCACGCGTCGAGAAGGGATGGACGCAAAAGCAGCTCGCCGACGCGGCCGGTATCTCACAGGCGAACCTCTCCCGCTACGAGAAGGGCGTGACCGCGCCCGGCGGCGACATCGTGGACCGGATCATGACGGCGCTCGGCGCGACGCACGCCCTCGCGGCGGTCGACGGCGTGCTCGGCATCCAGGGTCGAGCGGCCGGGAAGCTGAACATCGTCGACCCGTCCGCCGAGCCGATCCCCGTCGAGTGGATCGTCGAGGGCTTCGTCGCCCGTGGCTTCCTGACGATGGTCGCCGGGGAGCCCGGGGCAGGGAAGTCGATGCTCACGCAGACGATCGGCGTCGCCCTCGCGAACGGCTCCGACGCCGTAGCAGGGATGAAGCTCATCCACGGCAAGACCTCCCGCGCGGTCGTAGACTATGACGACGAGACGCCGATCTTCACCGACGCCTCCCGGGTGCTCACCCTCGACGCCGAGAACGGCGCGAACCTCATCCAAGAGCGCGCGCACGGGATGGGCCTCGACCGGGCGAACGTCGACAACTACACCGTCGCCGCGTCCGACGGCTTCGACATCTACAAGGACCGGGCCGTGCTCGACGGCATCCTCGCCGACTACCGCGACAGCGGCGCACCCGTCGACATGCTCGTGATCGACTCGTGGACGTCGATGTGGTTCGGCAACGAGAACGTCGTCGAGCAGGTACAGGCCTGCCTGAAGTACCTGAACGACCTCGCCGCGCGCTTCTCGATGGGCATCCTGCTCATCCACCACACCGACAAGGACGGCGAGAGTTACCGGGGCAGCTCCGCCATCGCCGCGACGATCGGCGGCGGCGTTTTCACCTTCGCCCGCTACGACGACAAGGAAGAGCAAGACCCGACCGCCCGCGTCATCACCTGCAAGAAGATGAGGATCGCGGCCGAGCCCGAGCGGGCTCGGGTCTACGTCACCGGACACGGCATCAGCCACGAGCCCCCGGACGTCTTCGGGCGGTAGACTCACCCCGACCCCAGAACGGTCACGAGAGAGGCCCGACACCTTCCCCCCCGGTAGGTGTCGGGCCTCTCTCACGTCCGGTCAGACGAACGACATCGACACCGCCGCGATGTTCCCGGCCGCGATCGCGTAGATGTCGGTATCTCCGTCCGCCCGGCCCTGCCCGTCTCCGAGCCCGTCCGTCTGATCGGCGATCCAGTCGAGCGGGTCGCCGCCGAAGTCGTCGACCTGGCGGGCGACCGTCTTCGGGTCGTACCCGCCCTTGCGGCCGAGGACGATCGTCTTCCCGTCCCGGGTGGTGATCGTGAACGTGACGCGTTGGCCGCCGATGGCCTTCCTGCCGCCCCTCCGCGCCCCCAGGCTGTCCCGAATGGCCTGCCGGGCGGCATCACGCCCGGG
>DATKTF010000003.1:0-4057 GCA_035531255.1 Cellulomonadaceae bacterium | reverse complement strand
CCGGCCGGCGCGGCCGCCGCGTGGGCGTTGACCTCGCGTCCGGTCCGGTTCGATCGGCTCCTGACCGCGGTGCTGCTCGTGCCTGTCGCCGTTCCGCCGTTCGCGGTCGTCATGGGCATGAGCACGATCTCGCTGCGCGCCGGGATTCCCCCGCTCGGGGCCGTGGTCACCGTTCTGGTCGTCGCGGCTCTCCCGTACACGACGTACGTGATGCGTGCCGCCTACACCACGTACGACCGGAGCGTCGAGGACGTCGCCCGCACCCTCGGCGCAGCGCCACGGACCGTTTTCGGTGTGCGGCTGCGGCTGGTCACTCCCGCACTGGCGGCCTCGGCGTTCCTGGCTTTCCTCGTCGGGTGGAGCGACTACGTCGTCACGCTCGTCCTGGGTGCCGGGCGACTGGTGACCCTCCCGCTGCTGCTCGGGGCTTCGGCGGCGGGAAGCGGCAACGACCCGACCACTGCGGTGCTGGCGCTCCTTGCCGCAGCACCCCCGACAGCTCTCCTGGTCCTGGCCGCGGTGCTGTCCCGACGAAGGGCACGACGATGAGCGGACGCCTGACGATCACCGGCCTGACCCGCCGTTACCCGGGCGCCGCGGCGGCGATCCTGGACACGCTGGACCTCGAGGTCCCGGCGGGCAGCTGCGTGGGTCTGCTCGGCCCGTCCGGCGTCGGCAAGAGCACCGTGCTGCACCTGGTCGCGGGCCTGGACACCCCGGACTCCGGTGACGTGCGGGTCGACGGGAGGTCGCTGCGCGACGTGCCACCCGAGCGGCGCCGCACGGTCCTGGTCTTCCAGCAGCCTCGCCTGTTCCCGTACCTGAACGTGCTCGACAACGTCGCGTTCCCGCTCGCAGTGGCCGGCGCTCGCCGCCGGGATGCCCGCGGCGACGCGTCGCGGTTCCTGGACCTCGTGGGTCTTGGCGGCCTCGCACGCCGCCGCCCGGGCTCCTTGTCGGGCGGGCAGCAGCAGCGGGTCGCACTCGCTCGCGCGCTGGCGGCCCGACCGGACGTCCTGCTGCTGGACGAGCCGTTCAGTGCCCTCGACCCGGAGGTCCGCACCGAGATGCACACGCTGCTCACCGAGCTGCGGGCCGCGGTCGAGCCGACGATCCTTCTCGTCACGCACGACCGCCACGAAGCCGCCGTCCTCGCGGACACCGTCGCCGTCCTGCTCGACGGACGCATCGCCCAGCACGACATGATCGACCGGCTGTACTCCCGGCCGCGCTCGCTCGCGGTCCACGAGTTCCTCGGGGGACGCAACGCGGTCGACGGCCATGTCACCCGCGGTGCGCACCATTCGGTCCTCGGCGTGCTGGAGCTCCCCGACGGCACCGACGTGAGCGACGGACCGGGCGTGCTCGTGATCCGGCAGGAGGCGGTGTCGCTGACTGCTCCGGGCGACCCGGGCGCGGACCTGACGGCGAGGGTGACGGCGGTCACCCCGCGCGGCCCGCGCGCCGCGGTCGAGGTCGCCGTCGCCGGGGTCACGGTGACGGCCGAGGTCCTCACGTGGGACGCACCGCGCCCCGGTGACCACGTCGGCGTGGTCCTGCCGGTGGGTCAACGACACGTGGTTCCGGGCGAGGCGCCGCGCCCACCAGCCGGTGCCGGTGAGGCGGGCGCCCGTGAGACCGTGACGCTCGCACGCCCGACCCGGTAGCCGCCGGGACCACGTCGGCGTGGTCCTGCCGGCCCATCACTGGAGGCTCGCACTTACCCGTGACCTCAGTCGCGCGGCCGGTTGGTCAGCTGGATGAGCGGCAGCTCGCGGCGCAGCGCGGCATTCTCACCAGGATCCAGGACCGAGTGCTGCGCGCATGCGGGCACGACGCGGTCCTGCTCGGGGTGTGCCATGACGTAGGCGCAGCTCTGCAGGCGCTCCTGGGTGGCGCGGATGCGCGGGTCGTCGCTGATCACGCCCGCCTCGAGGAGCTCCCAAGCGGGTCCGACGTCGGCCGCGTCCATGAAGGTGTGCATCACGAACGTCATCGGCCGCGGCCGGTCCCGCACCAGGGCGCGGATTCCACCCGAGCGTCGGACCGCGCGCCTTGCCCAGCCGAGCAGCAGGGGCATCGCCCCAAGGTTCGCCACCGCCGCACGCGCCAGCTTCACCGCCAGCACGCCGGACGGCACCCCGCCGACGGACATCCCGGCCAGCCGGGAGAAGAACGCGGTGCGTACGGCCAGGTCACGCGGGTCGGTGTCATCCAGCAGCGAGACCCACCGCTCGCCCACCCGCCACCCGTAGGCCGTCCGGTTGCACCGCGGGTCACCAAACTGCAGGGCGCTCCACGGCAGCCGGGTGCCGGCACCGCGCTCGATCTCCGCCCAGACCGCATCAGGTGTGGCCGCCCGCAGGTCCTCGCGCCAACGCCGCTCGTCCCCGATGTAGGCGGCCGGCTGGAAGGACATCATCGAGAACCCGAGAGGCAGTGTCTGGCGCACGACGTCGGCCACCTCGCCCAGGTTGCTCGGCGTCACGGTCATGTTGTGCGCCAGGTAGTACCGCACACCGTGCTCCCGACGCACCCGCTCGAACATCTCCGCGAAAGCCCGCCGGTAGGGTGCGAGCTCGGCCTCGGTCCGTGGTCGGGGAAGTCCGCGCCGGCCACGCATCAGGGAGTCGAAGTGGCCGGCGAAGGACACCCGCCGCAGGCGCGGGCGCCCGTCCGGGCCCAGGACCACCCGACGCAGGTACTCCTCGTCAAAATCGCCGTGCGAGAAGCTCATCGGCTCGCGCCCGTGCCGCCGCATGATCGCCAGCGCCTCGGCGTGCGTGTCGGCATCGAGCAGGCTCACCTCGCCACCGATCAGCTGGACGTGACCGTGCGGGCCGCGCGTGCGTCGCAGGTACGCCAGCTGGTCCTCGACCTCACGCAGCGTGTGGTCCCCGTCGACCCGCACCTTGTTCGCGTCCGCCGAGTGGTAGCACGGGGTGCACGTCAGGTTGCACTGCGGGAACACCCCGTGCGTACCCTCACAGCCCACCGCGTGACGACCCAGCAGCTGCGCAGGGGTCCGGGCGCTGTCGGGCAGCTCGGCCCACCGGCGCGCCAGGACCTCGCGGGACTCCGCGGACACCGCCTCGGTCCGCGCCCACCAGCCCCGCACGCGGTGCAGGACCCCGCTCACCGGTACTCCGGGTTCGGGTGGTCGAACCTGGCGCCGGCGTCCCACGCGCCGCGCTGGTTGCCGTACGCCGGGAAACCCCCGCCGCGCTTGAGCAGAGCCGCCAGATGCATGAGGTTCCACGACATGAACGTGGTGTTGCGCTGGGTGAACTCGTTCTGCGGCCCGCCCGAACCCGCGTCGAGGTAGGACGGTCCGGGGCCGGCCTCACCGATCCAGCCGGCGTCGGCCTGCGGGGGGATCGCGTACCCGAGGTGCTGCAACGAGTACAGGACGTTCATCGCGACGTGCTTCACGCCGTCCTCGTTGCCTGTGACGACCACGCCGCCCGCCCGTCCGTAGTACCGGTACTGCCCGGCGTCGTTCAGCTCACCGGACATCGAGTACAGGCGCTCGATCAGGCGCGTGCACACGCTCGACTTGTCCCCGAGCCAGATCGGCGTGCCGACCACCAGGATGTCTGCGGCCAGGATGCGCTCGGCCAGCGGTGGCCACTCGTCGCGCTCCCAGCCGTGCTCGGTCATGTCCGGGTACACGCCCGGGGCGATGTCGTGGTCGACCGCGCGGATCTCGTCGACCACCACGCCGTTCGTCCGCATGATCGCTGCGCTGACGTCCATCAGGCCCGCGGTGTGCGACACCTCCGGGGAGCGCTTGAGGGTGCAGTTGACGAACACCGCACGCAGGTCGGAGAAGTCCATCGGGTCCACGTCGTTCGCTCCTGTCCTCGGGCTGCTCTGTCAGGACGCGTCGACCGTGACCCCGCGCCAGAACGCGACATGACCGGCGATCTGACGTGCCGCGGCCGAGGGCTCGGGGTAGGACCAGGCGACGTCCTGGCCGGGGCGGCCTGCTCCGCCGACCGACCAGTAGTGGGCCTGCCCCTTCCACGGGCACGTGCTGGTGGAGTCGGACGGCTCG
>DATKTF010000002.1:0-2484 GCA_035531255.1 Cellulomonadaceae bacterium | reverse complement strand
TTCCGGATGCTCAACACGCTGTACAACCTCGGCCCGGCCCCTGAGCCGAACCTCACGGTGCTGTGGAGCAACGAGCTCCCGGAGGGCTTCAAGAGCTTCTGCGCGCAGGTCTCGATCGACACGTCGGCCATCCAGTACGAGTCGGACGAGCTGATCCGGTCGTCGTGCGGCGACGACGGCGCGATCGCGTGCTGCGTGTCGGCCATGGAGGTCGGCAAGCAGATGCAGTTCTTCGGGGCCCGCGTGAACCTCGCCAAGACGCTGCTCTACTCGATCAACGGCGGGCGCGACGAGGTCAACGGCACGCAGGTCTCGCCCATCAGCCCCGCGGTCGAGGGCGACGTCCTCGACTACGACGACGTGCTCGGCAAGTTCGACCACCTGATGGACTGGCTCGCCGAGACCTACGTCGACGCGCTCAACTGCGTGCACTACATGCACGACAAGTACGCGTACGAGCGCCTCGAGATGGCTCTCCACGACAAGGAGATCCTGCGGACGATGGCCTGCGGTATCGCCGGCCTGAGCGTCGTGGCCGACTCGCTGTCCGCGATCAGGTACGCGACCGTCCGCCCGGTGCGCGACGAGACCGGACTGGTCGTGGACTTCGTGACCGAGGGTGAGTTCCCGACCTTCGGCAACGACGACGACCGCGCCGACGACATCGCGATCCAGGTCGTGTCGATGTTCATGGAGAAGATCCGCAAGCAGAAGACCTACCGGAACTCGCTGCACACCCAGTCGGTCCTGACGATCACGTCGAACGTCGTCTACGGCAAGGCGACGGGAAACACCCCGGACGGTCGTCGCAAGGGCGAGCCCTTCGCCCCGGGCGCCAACCCGATGAACGGGCGGGACACCCACGGGATGCTCGCGAGCGCGCTGTCGGTCGCCAAGCTCCCGTACACCGACGCGATGGACGGGATCTCGCTCACGTCGACCGTCGTCCCCTCGGGTCTCGGGCGGACGCGTGAGGAGCAGGTCGCGAACCTGGTCGGCCTGCTCGACGGGTACAACATCTCCGACGGGTTCCACGTCAACATCAACGTCCTCAACCGTGAGACCCTCGAGGACGCCATGGAGCACCCGGAGAAGTACCCGCAGCTGACCATCCGGGTCTCCGGCTACGCGGTCAACTTCGTCCGCCTGACGCGCGAGCAGCAGCTCGACGTGCTCTCCCGGACGTTCCACGGGGCGATCTGACCCCACCGCTCGATCGGGTCGCCCGTCCGCGTCCGTGAGCCAGCAGCAGGAGGTGCGTCATGAGCATCAGCTCTCCGCAGCGCCCCGTCACCACGGGTCGTGACCGCGAGAAGCCGCTCGCACTCGGGTTCCCCGAGATGCGCACCGCCGAGCTGGCCGCCACCCGGGCGGGCGACGTCGGTCGGGTCCACTCGTGGGAGCTCGTCACGGCCGTCGACGGGCCCGGGACCCGGCTCACGCTGTTCCTCTCGGGCTGCCCGCTCCGGTGCCAGTACTGCCACAACCCGGACACCTGGAAGATGCGCGACGGGGAGCCGCACACCGTCGACCAGGTGATGGAGCGGATCGGTCGCTACACCGGCGTCCTCAAGGCCATGCACGGCGGGGTCACGATCTCGGGCGGCGAGCCCCTGCTCCAGTCGCAGTTCGTCGCCAAGATCCTCCGGCGATCCAAGAAGCTCGGTCTGCACACGGCCCTCGACACGTCGGGCTACCTCGGGGTCCGCGTCACCGACGCGATGCTCGACGACGTCGACCTCGTGCTGCTCGACGTCAAGTCGGGCCTCGCGGACACGTACCGCGACGTCACCGGTCGTGAGCTCGCCCCGACCCTGCGGTTCGGGCGCCGGCTCGCCGAGAGCGGCACCCCGATCTGGGCGCGGTTCGTGCTCGTCCCGGACCTGACCGACGCGCCGGCGAACGTCGACGCGGTGGCCGACTACGTCGCGTCGTTGTCGAGCGTCGAGAGGGTCGAGGTCCTCCCGTTCCACCAGATGGGCCGGGACAAGTGGCGAGCGCTCAACGAGCCGTACCAGCTCGAGACCACGCGTCCGCCGTCACCCGAGCTGGTCGAGCGGGTCCGTGAGCAGTTCCGGGACCGCGGGCTCACCGTCTACTGAGCGGCACTCGCCGACCCCGGCCGGCACGCGCTCGCACGGCCGGTCGCCGCACCGCTCGCATCACCCGCATGCGCCAGTGTCGGCACGGGCCCGCGAGGCGGACGCGTGCGGGGCGGCCCGGTCGCCCGACGTCAGGCGGGCACCACGCTCGCGAGGCCGGGCGCGAGCAGGCGGCGACCGATCACCCGTTCGCTGTAGCCGGTGCGGTCGAGGTACGGCACGATCCCGCCGAGGTGCAAGGGCCAACCGGCGCCGAGGACCATGCACAGGTCGATCTGCTGAGGCTCGCTCACGACCCCCTCGGCGAGCATCAGCCCGATCTCCTCCGCCAGGCCTGACAGGACCGCGTCGAGGACTCCCGGTCCGTCGAGCGCTATGTCGC
>DATKTF010000001.1:0-2045 GCA_035531255.1 Cellulomonadaceae bacterium | reverse complement strand
GACGACCCCGAACACCCGGCCGGCGGTCTGGTACAGCGGCCGCACGGCCGTGAGGTCGAACGACCCGGCGCGCACACCGCGGTCCAGTCGCGGGATCCCGCGCGCGACGCTCAGTGCGAGTCCGATCGCATGGTCCGAGACGGACTCGGTGCCGTAGTCCGGCACGTGGCACACCGCGATACCGCGTTCGGTGGCGGCATCGACGTCCACGCTGTCGACGCCGACCCCGTAGCGGCCGATGACCCGAAGGTCCGGCAGCGCGTCCATGATCTCGCCGGTGATCGACGCGTACTGGACCAGGATCCCGACCGCACCCGCGGCGTTCGCCACCAGCTCGTCGGCGGTGCGGGACTGCGTGATCACGAGCTCCGCGCCACTGTCTGCCACGACTGCGCGCTCGTCGTCGAACGCGTCGTGGTCGCACTCGGTCACGACAATTCTCAACACGCGGTGCTCCTTGACTCGTGCCCGGCAGGGGTGCGGCGACGCGGGATCGCCACCGATGGCATCGCCGCTCCCGAGCGGTGCCCGTGATGGCCTCGGCAGCGCGAGTGCGCCCCGAGCCTTCGAGATGCCGCGGCGATGACGCGGTCGGTGCGCGCCATCAGACGCTCGATCCGGCTGTGGGGACGGGGGCTCCGGTGGCGAGCAGTCCCTCGGCCCGCAGCTCGTCCCACAGCGCAGCAGGCACCTCGGTGCGCGCACGCGCGACGTTGGACGTGACCTGGGCCTCCGTCCGCGCCCCGACGACGGTCGTGACGACGGCGGGGTGTGCACGGACGAAGGCGAGTGCGACCTCCGGCACCGTGACCCCCCACCGTTCGCACACATCGGCGATCCGCTGCACGCGCGCCACCACGCTCTCCGGCGCCGTCCCGTAGTCGTAGGTGGCGTGTGCGGCCGGCCGCGCCTGGGACAGGAGACCGGAGTTGTAGACGCCCGCGATGACGATCCCGACGCCGCGCGCCTCTGCGAGCGGCAGGAGCTCGTCCAGCGCACCCTGCTCCGCGAGCGTGTATCGGCCGGCAAGCATGACGAGATCGATGTCGCACTCGCGGACGAACCGCGCGGGCATCTCCGACTGGTTCATCCCGACGCCGATCGCGCCGATGACTCCCTCGTCGCGCAGCGCGACCAGCGCCGGGACCGCCTCCACGGAGGCCTGCTCCCAGTACTCGTCCGGATCGTGGATGTAGAGGATGTCGACGCGGTCGAGTCCGAGCCGCCGCAGGCTTCCGTCGAGGGAACGGAGCACGCCGTCGCGGCTGTAGTCACGCACGCGCCGCGTCGTCGCCGGCACGTCGAACCCCTCGACGTCGCGACCGGCGCCACCCGGGTCCGGCACGAGCAGTCGTCCGATCTTGGTCGAGATGACGTACTCGTCCCTCGGGCGCGTCCCGAGCAACCGACCTACCCTGCGCTCCGACAGCCCGAGGCCGTAGTGCGGTGCCGTGTCGAAGTACCGGATGCCCGCGTCCCACGCGGCATCGATCGCCCCCGCCGCTTCCTCCTCGGTCGTCTCGCGATACAGGTTGCCGAGCTGCGCGGTGCCGAGACCGAGCCTGGTCAGACCGATGTCACGGTGCGGGACCCGGGTGACCGGGAGCGTCCCGGCACCCGTCCCACGACCGCCAGCCTCTCGACCAACCACTGTGCCTCCTCCGCCCTCTTCTCGCCCTGGATCAGAATTCATCGGATCCATCTATCGCACAACGAGGCAATGTCCGCCCTGCAGCGCATCACCTTACCACCTGACCGTCTTTTCATCTGATGATTCGACATCTCCGCGACGCTAGTCGAGGTGGAACACCTCGGGGATCGGCTTCCACCACTCCCCCGGCGCACGATCGGGCAGCGGTCTCTGGAGCGGCTCGCACACCGCCCACCAGTCCTGCGTCGCTGCGTCGGCCGCGATCGCCGCGTTGTCCGCGTCCAGGTCCTCCCCCGCGTACTCGAGGTACGAGAACAGGAGCTCGCCGTAGCGGAAGATCGAGTAGTTGGTCATGCTGCTGCGGCGAAGACGATCGAGCACCGCCGGCCACACG